>DATCFA010000376.1:0-3648 GCA_036509805.1 Casimicrobiaceae bacterium | reverse complement strand
CGCGCATGAAGTTGCGCGCCTGGTAGTTGCGCACGCCGAACCACGCCGTGGTGACGGCCGGCGCGCGAGCGAGATCGTCGATCGACATCTCGTCCGGCTCGGACTTCATCAGCCAGTGGCGCATCGGGAATTTCTATCGGGGTCGCAGCGCACTCCGCCGCACTGCACATGCGACGGCGCCAATCGCGCAGCAGATGCCGCCGGCGTCGAACGCCGGCGTAAAAAGGGGTCCCCGCGAGTGCCGTCTTGGCCGTTTGCCTTGAACCGAGGTTCAAGTTGGCAGTCTGCCGGGACCTTCAGGCGCCTCCGCGAAGGAAGTGCACACCGGTCCGCGTGGCGCGACCGCCTCGCTTACAAAGCATTGGTTCAAAGACACTAAGGCCGGTCTCGAACACCGCAGGGGATTGATCTTCAGCGTGTCAGAAAAGCTTCTCCTGGCCCGCGAGCAACTGGTCGATCGCGTTGCCCATCTCGCGAATTCTACGCTGCGGCAATTCGCCGTCAATCGCCGGCGACGGTACCGCGGCGGCGGCATCGCCGCGCGCGCGCAGCAGGTCGTGAGTGATGTTGAGCGCGGCCATCACCGCGATGCGGTCGGCACCGGTCACCTTGCCCTGGTCGCGGATTTCGCGCATTCGACGGTCGAGATAGGCGATGGCTTCGGCGAGCTCGGCGCGCTCGTGCTCCTTGCACGCGATCTTGTAGTCGCGCCCGAGGATGCTGGCGTCGAGCGTGATCGTGCGCTCGCCGGCGTCGCGCGTGCTCATTCGGCGGGAATGCGTGTCGCCAGCGCGTCGAGCCGTGCGCTCGCCTCGTGCATGCGCGTCAAGAGGTCACGGTTCTTGTCCTGCGTGGCCGCGAGGTCGCGGCGCAGGCTCTCGTTGGCCGCACGCATCGCGCGCGCGTGAGCGATCAGCGTCGCAAGCTTCTGCTCGAGTTGCTCGATGTCCGCGTCCATGTCCTAACTATAGACATGCGTGGCTGCGAGCGTCAACCACGCACGCACAGGAAGCGCCTGCGAGCGTCAGGGGCTTCCGGTGACGAGCGCCTGGTAGCGGACGCCGACGACCTCGAGGTCCTCGGCGCCGGCTGGGGTGTGCAGCGTGACCAGATCGCCCTCGCGCGCCTTCAGCAGCGCGCGCGACATCGGCGAAATCCAGCTGATGTAGCCGCGTGTGGTATCGATTTCATCGATGCCGACGATCGCGACCGTGCGCGTGGCGCCCGTCGCGTCCCTGATGGTGACCGTGGCGCCGAAGAACACCTGGTCGGCGTTGTCGTCGTCACCGCGCACTTCGGGGTCCACCACTTCCGCGATATCGAGGCGCCTGACGAGGAAGCGGATGCGCCGGTCGATTTCGCGCAACCGCTTCTTGCCGTAGATGTAATCGCCGTTCTCGGAGCGGTCACCGTTGCCCGCCGCCCACGACACCGTGGCCACCAGTTGCGGACGCTCGATACGATTCAGCGCGTCGAGTTCGGCCGACAGGCGCGCGTAGCCGCCGGGCGTCATGTAGTTGCGCGTGCCGTGCGGCAGTGCAGGGGCGGTATCGAGCTCGTCGTCGACTGCGTCCGCCGTGGCGTCTTCGTTGGTGAACGCCTTGTTCATTGCGGGTTTCCGATGCGCATTCAAGAAATGTTCATTTTACGCCACAGCCGTCGGCAGTCATTGCGGCGGAGCCCCCTATAATCGTCGGCGCGATGCGCGAACCCCTGACTCCCGCGCGCGCGCTCGGCGTGGTCGCGCTATGCGCGGCCGCCGGCGCGCTGGCGCTGCTGTTCGCGTTGTCGACCGGCAGCGTCGCCATCGGCACGCGCGACGTGCTCGACGCACTGTTCCACCCCTCGAGTACGCCGCACGCGACCGTGGACATCATCCGCGCGCTGCGGCTGCCACGTGCGCTGTGCGCGTTCGCCGTCGGCGGCTTGCTGGCGCTGGCCGGCGCGCTGATGCAGGTGGTGCTGCGCAACCCGCTCGCAGACCCGTACGTGCTCGGCATTTCCGGCGGCGCCGCGGTCGGCGCGCTGCTCGCCATCCTCGCCGGCGCCGCGGCGCTGATCGGTCCCGCCGCCTACGCCGGCGCACTGCTGTCGACGGCGATCGTATTCACGCTCGCCGGGCGCACGCGAGCAATCGGCTCGACGCGCCTGTTGCTGACCGGCGTTGTCGTCGCTGCCGGCTGGAGCGCGTTGATCGCGCTGATGCTGTCGCTCGCGCCCGCTGCGCAGGTAAAGGGGATGTTGTTCTGGTTGCTCGGCGACCTGGGTGGCGCCGCGGACCCGTGGCCGGCGCTGGCGGCGCTCGCGCTGGCACTCGCGCTAGCATGGGCACTCGCACGCAACCTCAACCGGCTCGCGCGCGGCGCCGATCACGCGGCAGCGCTCGGCGTCGACGTGAATCGCGCAGCGCTCGCCACGCATGCGCTGGCGGCGTTCGCGGCGGCCGCCGCCGTCACCCAGGCAGGCAACGTGGGCTTCGTCGGCCTCATCGTGCCGCACGCGCTGCGTCTCGCGCTCGGCAATGACCAGCGGATGTTGCTGCCGGCGGCGGTGTTCGCGGGCGGCGCGCTGGTGATCGTCGCCGATACGCTGGCGCGCACGCTGTTCGCGCCGCAGCAGGTGCCCGTCGGCGTGATCACCGCGCTGATCGGCGTGCCCACGTTCCTGTGGCTGCAGCGACGCGCCGCATGAGCGGCGCGGTGCTCGTCGTGCAGGACCTGCGCATCGGCATCGGCACGCGCGGCTTCTGCGACGCGTTGTCGTTTCGCGTCGAACCCGGCGAGATATGGGCGATCGTCGGACCCAATGGCGCCGGCAAAACCACGCTGCTGCGAACGCTGGCCGGGCTTGCACAGCCGCTGGCAGGCAGCATCGCCCTGGCAGGCGAAGCGCTGGCGACCATTCCAGCGCGCGCGCGCGCGCGCCTGCGCGCCGTGCTGCCGCAGGACGACTTCGACGCGTTCGCGATCTCGGCAGCGGACAGCGTGCTGGCCGCACGTCATCCGCATCTCGAATGGCACGCGTGGGAGCGTGCGACCGACCATGCGATTGCCGCGCGCGCGCTCGCCGCCTTCGGCATCGGCGCGTTGTCCTCGCGCGACGTGCGCACGCTCTCGGGCGGCGAGCGGCGGCGCGTGGCGCTTGCCGAGCTCGTCGCGCAGCAGACGCCGCTGATGCTGCTCGACGAGCCGTCGTCACACCTCGACATCGGCCAGCAGGTGGCAGCACTCGACGCGCTTACCGCGCTCGCACGCGACGAGGGGCGCGCCATCGTGATGGTGCTGCACGACCTGCACCTCGCCGTCCGCTACTGCGATCACGCGATCGCAATGGGGGAGGGGCACGCAACCGCCGGCGACGCAGCCGACGTGCTGCGCGCAGCGCCGCTATCCGTGCTGTTCCGTCGCGCGCTGGTCGGACTGGGCGATGGCGTGACGCGGACGTTCGTGCCGCGCTAGTCTCGCAACGCGTCGCACAGCGCGACGACGCCGCGCGCGAAGCGCGGTCCCGCGCGATGCAGCAGGTTGGCGTCGACCACGCGCAGGCGAGCGTCGCGCACCGCCGGAATCTGCGGCCAGCGCTTCCACGCGTCGAGCCACTGCGGCCGGCGCGCGTCGTCGGCACCGGCGACGATCACCTGCGGGCGCG
>DATCFA010000375.1:0-9830 GCA_036509805.1 Casimicrobiaceae bacterium | reverse complement strand
CTGCGTATTCCGGCGCATGGCATCGTCGGCACCGCGCATCGTCGATGCGCATTCCACTTCGAGGAGAAAGACAATGAAAATGCAATGGATCACCACCGCCGCGGTCGGAACGCTGGCGGCATTCTGTCTCGTGGCGGCGGCATCGGCGCAGGCCCCGTCCAGCCCCGTGCCCGCCAACGCAAACGCGGCGAGCGCTGCGGGCAAGCTGCATCATGGCGACCGCCTGTTCGTGCGCAACGCCGCAGAAGGGGGGATGGCCGAAGTGGAAATGGCCAAGGTCGCCCAGCAACGCGGCACGAGCGCGGACATCAAGAGCTTCGCCGATCGCATGGTCACCGATCACAGCAAGGCCAACCAGCAACTGACATCCATTGTCGCGGCCAAGGGTGCGAGTGTTCCCGACAAGCTGCTGCACAAGGATTCGCAGGAGATGATCAAGCTCGATCACCTGGAGGGTGCGAAATTCGACAAGGAATATGTCAAGGTCCAGCTCGCCGCGCACAAGGACGCCGTCAAGCTTTTCAAGCGCGAGGCGAAGCACGGCAAGGACACCGAACTCAGGAGTTTCGCCGGGCCGACGCTGCCTGTGCTGCAGGATCACCTGGCGATGGTCACCGCGCTATCGAAGAACGTGCACTGATCCGCTTCCCGCACTGGCGCGAAAAGCCGAATCGCGGTGCGGCTGACCGCGCCGCTGCGAAACCGCGCGCCGGACGCTAGACGATTCCCTCGCGCGCTGCGATGGACCGCGGATTGCGTTCGAAGACGTCGAGCAGAAAATCCTCATCGTCGACCCGCGACAGACGCGACAGATGTGCGCGCCGCGCGAGCGCCGCGTGTATCGCCAGCGCCGACAGCTCCGCGCCATCGACCGGGTGGCGCCAGTGACACAGCAACAACGTGCCATCGGCGTCCAGCGATTCGCTGATCCTGTCGGCGACGGCGGACAGCGATTGGCGGTCGAGGTAATAGCCGGCCTCGCTCAGAACGATCAGGTCGAATCGGCCAGCCGGCCACTGCGCCGGAATGGCGACATGCTGCAGCGCAACGTTGCGCTGCTCGCTCAGGTAGAAGCGCGCCAGCGCAATCGCTGCACCGCTCGCGTCGACCGCCGTCAAGCGGTCACAACGACAACGCGCCGCCATCTGCGCGCTCAGCACACCCACGCCGCAGCCCAGGTCCAGCCCGTTGATATAGTGGCTTCGCGGCAGGGCCGCCAGCACGAGCGAGCGCTTGCGTTGCTCATACCAGCGTTCGCGCACACGCCACGGGCCGTGCTCTGCGATGGATAGATCGTCAAAAAATTCGACCGGAAATTTCATCTGGTCAAGCGGGATCGATGCGGGCAGCTTGACACCGCGCAAGCACCGCCGCACCGGCGCCTCGCCGCAACTTGCTGTCATCGCATGGCGCGCCGGATTGTCGGACTATGGCGCACCCGTGCGCGCAGCCCGTTGCACGGCCCAGGCCGCGTCGGAGCTTGTAAGACAGCGCCGCCCCCCGCTTGCCGCGTCTTGCCTACATTCGGCGCGCGGCCGCATTGGAATAATGGTGCGCGTGGACAGGCCACCGCTTGTGGCAGCCTGTGTTGTGCCGCCCGGGGATTTCCTCCATTCCGCACGGGCTTGGTATGCTGTTCCCGATCCATTCTGGAAATCAAAGGGTAGTCGCATGCATCTGCTCGACGTCACGATGCTGCACGGGCCGGCCGTAGGCGGCGTGTCGCGTTATCTGTCCACCAAGCGCCGCTGGATCCGCGACAACACCCGCGTCCGCCATTCGCAGCTTGTCGCCGCGCCGGCGGCGGGCCGCGGGACGGACGGAGAATTCCTGCTGCCTGGCGTACGCCTGCCCTTGTGCGGACCGCTGCACTGGCCGCTGGATGCTGCGCGCTGGATCGACACCATCGGCGCGCTAGCGCCCGATGTCATCGAAGCCAACGATGTCGGCAGCGCAGCGTGGTTCGCGTTGGCCGCCGCACGCAAAATGGACGTTCCGTTACTCGGTTTCGCACATGTCGACCTCGTCCGCTTTGCGCGCGAGCGCAAGGGCGCGCTGGCCGAGCGCATTGTCATCGGATACATGCGCGCGTTCTACAACCGTTGCGCCGTCGTCATCGCGCCCAGCGAGTACATGCGCGCCCGGCTCGCGAGCTGGGGCATCGACCGCGTCGTCGTCAGGCACCTCGGTGTCGACCCCGCGCAGTTCAATCCGCGCAGCCGCTCGCCCAACCTGCGCGCGCGCTTCGGCTTGCCGGCGCACACGCGCCTGCTGATCTATGTCGGTCGCTTTTCGGCCGAAAAGCGCATTGGCGTACTTCTCGACAGCCTGCAGGCGCTGGGGGCGCCGTACCACCTGCTGCTGGTTGGCGGTGGCGAGGCGCCGGCGTTGCCGCGCAACGTGACGCGCCTGCCGTTCGTCGCCAACACCGGCGTGCTCGCGCGGCTGATCGCCAGCGCCGACGCGCTCGTGCATGCCGGTGACGTCGAGACGTTCGGCCTGGTTTACCTGGAAGCGATGGCCTGCGGACGTCCGGTGGTCGCGGCGGCTGGTGGCGCCGCCTCCGAAATTGTCGACAGCGGATGCGGCGTGCTCGCGCGCCCGGCCAGCGCTTCCTCGCTGGCGGAGGGCATCGCGGCGCTGTACGAGCGCGACATCGACGCGCTGGGCGTGAAGGCGCGCGCGCGCGTCGAGGCGCAGTTCACCCTCGATCTATCGATGCACCGCCTGCTCGCGCTGTACCGCACTGCGGTGGCCGCGCCGTTGTCGACAGTGCCCGCGCTCGTCGCCACGTGATCCGCGAGCGGGTTGCCGCAATTGTCGTGCACGACGTCGCACCGGCGACGTGGCCCGCGTGCCGGACGCTGCTGTCGATGATCGACGCACTGGGCGCGCCGCCGGTAACGCTGCTCGTGGTGCCGCACTTCCATCGTGGCACGCATACCGGCGACGACGACGCGTTCATCGCGGCGCTGGATGCGCGCGTCGCGCGTGGTGACGAACTCGCGCTGCACGGGCTTTACCACAGCGACGACGCGCCGCCGCCGCGAACGTTGCGCGCCTTTGTGCAGCGCCGGCTGTTGACGCGCAGCGAAGGCGAATTCGCCGCCATCGGCGAGACCGAAGCGCTCGGCAGGCTGCAGCAGGGAATCGAGTTGTTCGCGGCGCGGCGCTGGCCGCTGCAAGGCTTCGTGCCGCCGGCGTGGCTGATCAACGACAATACGCGCCGCGCGCTCGACGCCTGTGGACATCCGTTCGGCTACGTGCCTGTACGCGGCGGCATCTACCGGCTTCCGCAGTGGCAATTCGAGCCGACCGCCAACTACTGCTACAGTCCCGACAGCCGGTGGCGCCGCGGATGGTCGCGACTGCACACCCGACGGGAAACATTGCGCCACGGCGACAGGCGGCTGCTGCGCCTGTCGCTGCATCCGTTGGACGCCGCGTTCCCCGCGGTGGTCGCGCACTGGCGGACGCTGATCGCATCTGCGCTGCGCGATCGCCGCGCCGTGACCAAGCGCGTGGCGATGGCCGACACCGCCGGGGTCCCGCGCTATGCCGACAAGCTGACCGCTCTCGGAGGGAAGTTGAGCGGGACGTGATTCATCGAAAGCCTGCGCAAGCCCGCGCCGAGGAACGCGATCAGCGAGTCGACATCCTCCGCGCGGTAGCCACGCGGAACGGAGCGCCCGGGCGTCTTGCCGCATCGGTGCAACAGCGCGGTGTCGAAAATCTGGCGTGCGTGGCCAAAGCCGCCGTCGAGATGCTCCTCGGAAATGCCCGGCAACGATTTTTCGAGCGCGCGCTTGAAGTCGGCGATCACATTGCCGAAGTAGCGATCGTGCCAGGTCGACCCGTCCGCCGCATCGGCTAGCCGCGCGACCACGCACAGGTAGTGCCGCCACGGCGCGTCTTCGGAACATTCGATACCTTCGAATGGCAGCCAGTACGCGCCCAGCACGTCTTCGGCGGTGAACGCCGCCTTGCTGCGCACTTGCGCCAGCGCCGCATGCCACGCATCGGCGAGCCGCGATGCGCGGCGCGCCAGCGCTTCCTCGAACAGCAGTTCCTTGCTGCCGAAATGATAGTTGACCAGCGCGACGTGCACGCCGGCATTGCCGGCCAGCGCGCGATGCGACGGGTCGGAAAAGCCGTGGTCGGCCACCAGCATTTCGGCGGCGTCGAGCAGGCGCTCGCGTGTGGCGTCGCCACGCCGCGGCAATGTCGTGATCCGCGCGCCCTCAGGCATTGTTCACCTCGGGGTCTTCGCCGCGCGCACGCGCGCGGCCTTTTTCCTCGGCACGTTCCATGTCGCCGACTTCCTTGGCGGATGCCGGCGCCGCGTCGCGCGCCTCCTTTTCCACGTTGTGCGTCTCGAGGTGGTGCTTCAATCCCTCGTTGTAGACACGGGTAGCCTTGTAGTTGCCTTCGCCGTATTCGCCCCTGACTCCCTGCGCGGCTTGCTGCCGCTGCGCGTCCGGCTTCTGCGCACTCGCGCCAAGCTGGACCGCGGGAGAGTTGCTGCCAGGCTCTTTTACTGCGGGCTTGCGCTCGGAGGGCTTGCCGCCCGCGCCGCCTCGCGAATCGGGTTTCTGCGTCGTCATGGGTCGCTCCTGGATCGGTGGAAAATGGCCGTTGTCCGGCCGTACACCAATGTTCGCGCAGTTGCGGCGGCACGCCCCATCGGCATCGTCCGCAAAGCGTTGTAGGAGGTTGTGCTACACCCGTGCAAAAAGGCCGCCGGCCGCGGGTATGAACTTCGCCGCGCCGCGCCGGCCGGCTACCGGGTTCCGAAGATCCGGTCTCCAGCGTCACCCAGCCCGGGCACGATATAGCCGTGCTCGTTGAGCTGTCGATCGACCGCCGCCGTGTACACCGCGACGTCGGGATGCGCGCCGCAGAAGTTGCGGATGCCCTCGGGAGCGGCTACCAGGCAGACAAAGCGGATCGATCGCGGGCGCACCGCCTTGATGCGTGTCACCGCGGCGACGGCAGAGTTGCCGGTTGCAAGCATCGGGTCGAGCACGATGACGTCACGCTCCTCCATCTGCTGCGGCATCCGGAAGTAATACTCGACCGCGGACAGCGTGTCGGGGTCTCGGTAAAGACCCACGTGACCGACGCGCGCCGCAGGCATCACCGACAGGAAGCCGTCGAGCAGACCGGTGCCGGCGCGCAGGATCGGCACGAACACCAGCTTCTTGCCATCGATCAGCGGCGACTTCATCCGCTCGAGCGGCGTGTCGATGTCGACGAACGACAGCGGCATGTCGCGCGTGACCTCGTAGGCCATCAGCGCACCGATTTCGCCGAGCATCCGGCGGAAATTGTTGGTCGACGTCTCGCGCCGCCGCAGCAGCGTCAGCTTGTGCTGGACCAGCGGGTGCGCGACCACGTTGAGCATTGCGTTGTCCGGCACCGGCGCAGGCGGGTTCATCGGCCTAGCATGCAGGCGGATCGTGGCACGCGCAAGTGCGGTGGGCCGGCGCGAAGGAACGGGCTGTTGCGAAGTTCGCGCGACAGAGCTTCTTCTCCCGCTTGCGGGAGAAGGTTGGGATGAGGGCTCACGCGGCGCCCGCGAACAGCCGCATCCACAGCGCCATCGCGAGGCCGGCGACGCCGACCTTTTGCGCATCGCGCTGCACGGCATCGGGCGCCGGCACGTAGACCACGCCCCCTTCCGGCGCGCAGGCTTCCAACTGATGCGCCTGCGGCGGCACGTAGCGACCGCGTTCCTCGTGCGCCGCCACCTGTACGACCATCCCGTCGCGCATCTGCCAATACGTTCCCTGCCCACCGCGACGCAAGAGCTTCGCGTCGTCGTAGCGGAACGGGGGGTGCATCATCCTGTGCTGTCTCATTTCGTGTGCCTCATTTCGTCGATCGTTTCTTCGAGGGCACCGGTCAATAAAAAAGCCCGGCGCCTTGGCAGGCGATCCGGGCTTCATGCTTGCAGGTGAAGGATCGCGCTATGCGCGTACCTCCCCGGCGAGAGCCCGGTCGCGTTGCTGGCCGTTGCCGATGCGCGAGATCGCGGCGCACGGCGGCAGTGCCGCCGTAACGCCGCAACGCACGCCTTCGGCTTGCATCAGCGAAGCGTTGTGCGGGGGTTTGTTCGTCATCGCGCGCTCCTTTCGTCGTGGTTCAGAAAGCCAATTCATTGCGTACGTCCGCCACGGACGCGCGCAATGCGCTCGCTCGTTCCTCATCGGAGGAACCGTGGAAAGGACCGGGATTCTGGGCCGTCCGACAGTTCCGCCGACACCGGCGGAATGCCATCCGGCCGGGGGCTAGTGCGCTGCGTTGACGCCGGTGTGCATCCGCAACGCGTGCGAGTGCATCGACAACACTGCGGTGACGCAATCGATGCGGCCCACGAGCACGCAGGTGCCAGCGCGCAACACGCCCACAGGGGCGTCGCTACGATTCGGCAGTTTGCGCAGTGCGTGGGTCATCGGTTTTGCGTCCGCAAGACTCGCAAGGAACGAGTGGAGTAATGTTAGTCGTTTTGCGCGGCGCGACGCAAGCAAAAAGACCTGTCCGCCGACACCGGCGTTGGCATCGGCGCAACACACGCACCACCGCCCGTCGTTGCCTCGACATCCATGCGCGATAATCCGGCCATGGCTACAGTAAAACCTCTCAACGCAGCCGAGCTCGAGCGCCTGTCGGCGGCGCTCGCTTCCGACGCGCTGCCCGAAGCGCTGCCGCTGGACGCCGTGCAAGGCGCGTTCTACGCGATGGCGAGCGCACCCGCCGCGTTCGCGCCTGCCGATGCGTGGCTGCCGATGCTGCTGGGCGACAACGTCCAGTGGCAGGATGCCGCGCAGCGCGCCGACATCGAAAGCCTGCTGCAGCGCTTCGCCAACGAGAGCCGGCGCGACGTGCAGGAGAGCGAGGATTCGCTGCCGCTGCTGCTGTTCGACGACGACGCGGGCAAGCCCGACTACGCGACATGGTGCCAGGGATATCTCGACGGCGTCGACATGAGCGAGCCCTCGTGGGTCGCGCATGCCGATGACGACACGGTGCGCGGGCTGCTGCTGCCGGTCGAGGTGCTCGCACAGTCGAGCGATGAGCCACCCACGCAGGTCGACGGCATCGACGACCTTGCCGCATTCACGCGCGACGCGCGCGAAGATTTCGCGGGAGTGCTGCTCGACATCCGCCATTTCTGGTTCGACCGGCGCACGTCGCGCGTGCCGGCGACGCGCGAAACGCCGAAGGTCGGCCGCAACGATGCATGTCCCTGCGGCAGCGGCCGCAAGTTCAAGCAATGTCATGGTGCGGCATGAGCACCAGGCCGACGAACGCGTACTCGCGCCGCGAATTCCTGCAAGGCGCCGCCGCGATGGCGGCGATGGCGGCACTCCCCGCCCGTGGTGCCGACCCGGCGCCCGCAGGCAAGCTCTCCGACGTCGATCACATCGTGATCCTGATGAAGGAGAACCGCTCGTTCGACCATTATTTCGGCACGCTGTCCGGCGTGCGCGGGTTCGAGGACAAGTCGCCGCTGAAGCTCGCCAGCGGACGTCCGGTGTTCTGGCAGCCGGATGCCGGCAATGCCGACGGCTTCGTGTTGCCGTTCCGGCTCGACACGCGGCGCAGCAACGCGCAGCGGCTGCACGACCTCAACCATAGCTGGGGACCGCAGCACGGCTGCTACAACCACGGCGCGATGGACAACTGGCTGCCGATGCACCGCCAGGTTGACGGCGCCGCCGGCCCGCTGACGATGGGGTACCTGACGCGCGACGATCTGCCGTACTACTACGCGCTGGCCGATGCGTTCACGATCTGCGACGGCTATCACGCGTCGATGTTCGGACCGACGCACCCCAACCGCTATTTCCTGATGACGGGCTCCATCGACGCCGATGCGAAATACGGCAAACCGGCGATCGACAACAGCGGGCGCCACTACGCGTGGGAAACGTATCCGGAGCGCCTCGAGCGCGCCGGCATCTCCTGGCGGATCTACCACGACTGGGATGACTACGACTGCAACATCGTCAAGAACTTCGGAGCGTTCCAGAATGCGGGCAAGGGGTCGAGCCTGCGCGCGAACGCGCTGACGCCGCGGCCGTTCTACGAGCTGCTGCACGACCTCGCCACCGGCAACCTGCCCCAGGTGTCGTGGATCGTGCCGCCGTCGGATGTCAGCGAACATCCCGATTTCCTGCCTGCCGCCGGCGAGCATCACACGCGCCAGGTGCTGGATGCGCTGTGGTCCAACCCCGCCGTATGGGCGCGCACGGTGGTCATCGTCAACTACGACGAGAACGACGGCCAGTTCGACCACGTCGTGCCGCCGACGCCGCCGCCGGGCACGCCGGGCGAATACATCAACGGGCTGCCGGTGGGTCTCGGCTTTCGCGTGCCCTGCCTGGTGGTTTCGCCGTGGAGCCGCGGAGGCTACGTCGTCGGCGACACGTTCGACCACACGTCGACGCTGCGCCTCATCGAAAAGCGCTTCGGCGTCGAGGTGGCGAACCTGAGCGACTGGCGCCGCGCGACCTGCGGCGACCTTTCGTCGACGCTGGCATTCGACGTGCCGCCACGCCTCGACCTGCCGCAGTTGCCGGACACCGCCGCGCCGCTGGCGCGCGTCGAGCGCGAGGTGATGACGTTGCCGCCGCCGGAAGTGCCTGCGAAGCAGCAGTTGCCCGCGCAGGAAGCCGGCGTGCGCAAGCGTCGCGGGATTGCCGTCGGCTGACCGCCTGCCGTCGTACTACTTCTCGAGCGTGCAGGCGAGTTCCTGCGCGGCCGTGCCGAATGCAACGCTGGCCGTCCCGTCGTGCTCGGCAAACGCGACGTCGTCGCCGATGTAACGCGTCCCGCTGGCCGACGCCATGGCGAACATCGTCGTCTGCCCATGCGCGGATTCGAGCACGCCGGAGGGCGGATCGGTCGCATACCACGTCACCACGAACTCCTGCGCCGGACTGCCGTCGCAGCGCCAGCGAAACGGCCCGCGCGACGGCACCATATTGAACTGGTCCTGCAACTGCGCGATCCGCGTGCGGTAGACGCTCGACAGGCACGCGGCCGGGTTGGGCGTCTGCGGGCAGCCATCGCGGTTGCGCATCCAGTCGCGCTGCTCGGCGACGAAATAGGCGACGTACTTGTCGCGCGGCACCGCCTTCGCGGCGCGCGAGAAAACATCGCCGAGCTTGTGGTCGAGCGCCGCCAGCGTGTCGTCGCCGCACACCAGCTTCTGCGCCGCGTTGAGCTTGTGCGAGCAGTCGAACGACGGCGCCCCCGCCGCCGCCGCGCATCCGGCAGCCGAGACCAGCGCCGCGGACAGTGCGACGCCAAAGCGGTACAAGCGGATTCTGCGAGTGCGCATGAATGCCTTCGTGGGGAAACGACAGCGACCTTGAACGATACCGCGCCCGCGGGCGTTCGTACACCCGGCCCGACAGTCAGTCGAAAAGCGACGGTTCGGCGGTGCGCGCCGCGGCGGCGAGCTGCGGATCGTCCGCGCGCCCGAGGCCGGATGCGCGCACGCCGAGCAAGCGGATGCGGCGCTCGAAGGTCACCCGCGCGAGGCAGCGACCGGCGGCGTCGCGGATCGCCGCTGCCTGCTGGGTCGGCTCGGCGATCGTGCGATCGCGCGTCACCGTGCTGAAATCGTCGAAGCGCAGCTTGACGCCGATCGTGCGCGCCAGATAGCCCTTGCGTGCGAGGTCGTCACCCAGCCCTTCACACAGCGCGGTGAAGATGCCCGACAGTTCAACGCGGTCGCGCTTGACGTGCAGGTCGCGGTCGAACGTCGTCTCGCGGCTGATCGAGCGCGGCTCGCTGTGCGTCTCCACGGGCCGCGCGTC
>DATCFA010000374.1:0-3074 GCA_036509805.1 Casimicrobiaceae bacterium | reverse complement strand
GATCGACGCACCGCATTGGCGCGAGTTTCTTGCCGCGTGGGGCTAGCGCCTGTTCACACCTTGAGGAACGGCAGCGGTGCGAAGCGCGCCTCCAGCGCCGCGCGCGAATCGACATTCCACCATTGGTCGAGCGCCGTCGCGTAGATACGGCGGAAGTCGATCGCATGCGCGACGTTGCCGTTGGCGGCCAGTCCTGCCAGCGAAGGCGCTTCGCCGTACATGCCGCCCGCCACCCGGCCGCCGGCGGCGAAATGCACGTTGGCGGTGCCGTGATCGGTGCCCATCGACAGGTTTTCCTGTGGCCTGCGCCCGAACTCGGCATACGTCAGAACGAGCGTCGAATTCCAGCGATCGATTTCCTGCAGGCTCGCGCGCAATGCGACGATGCCTTGCGCGAATTCACCCAGCAGCCGCGACTGCGTCGCCGGCTGTCCGCTGTGGGTGTCGAAGCCGTTCAGCGTGACGCGCACCGCGGCGACGCTCGCGCGGTTGGACACGACGCGGCACGCCGTCTTGATGGCACTGCCGAATGGCGTGGCCGGGAACACCGTGGCGAAATCGTGCCCGCTGTCGAGTTTCGCCGCCGCCTGCACGATATCGCCTTCGGTCTTGAGGATGTGCCGCAGCGCCTCGCTGCCGCGCGCCGACTCGAGGTGTGCTAAGCCCGCACGCGCGACGAAGCGGTCGGTGTCGGCGAGCGCGATCGCGCGCGTGCCGCCGCCGGCCAGCGGGCCCATGTCGTTGGAGCCGATGATGACGCCGTCGGCCGCATACGCCGATGGCGTCGGCGCCGCGGCGAACGCGCGCGTCAGCCAGCCGTCCTGCAGGTATTCGCTGCTGCGCGACGCCGTGTCCCAGATCTCGATCGACCGAAAGTGCGACAGGTTGGGCTCGGGATAGCCGACACCCTGCAGCACGGCGAGCTGCCGGTCCGCCCACAGCGCGTTGAGCGGCGCCATCGACGGATGCATTCCCGCGCGATCGGTCAGTTGCACGACCGCGTCGCGCGCGATCGCGAGCTTGGGCCGCAATGCGTAGTACGCGGTGTCGGTATACGGCACCAGCGTGTTGAATCCGTCGTTGCCGCCCTTGAGCTCGACGAGCACCAGCAGGTTGCCGTAGCTTGCGCGTGGCGTTGGCGCTTCGGCGAAGGCGATCTCGGCGTTGCCGCAGGCGGCGATGGCCGTGCACGCAGCCGTCCATTGCAGGAAGCGCCGGCGCGGCAGCATGCCAACAGGTTCATTCATTGCGATCTCCTCGCTCATTCGAGCTGGTAGGCAGGGTCTTGCAGTGCGCTGCGCACGACGTTCGGCACGTCGCCGCTGATCTTGCCGGCGTCGACCGCGTCGACCGGCAGCAGCATCTGCATCGCACGTGCACGCGGATCGGCACCGGCGCCGCGCGGGATTTGCGCGAGCCAGCGGGTGGCGTCGAACGCGCCGTCGCGTTGCATGCCGTCGGCGCCCTTCGACGCAGATGCCGGCGCCGCGCCGAAGTTGTCGGCGCGGGCGATGCGCGCGAGGAACTGCTTGCGCGCGAGCAGCGTGCTGGAATTGATCCACACGTCGCCGCCGGGCCAACCCTTGACGTTCGGTGGCGCGAACAGGTTCTGTCCCATCCCCGCACACGCGACCGCATACGGCAGCAGGTTCACCGGCAGGATGTCCAGCGTGTGCAGCGTGCCGGCAACGAGGTCGGCGGGGGAGCGCACCAGCGTGGCGCGCGCGTCCTGTGCGTAGAACGCGTCGCTTTCGAGCAGTGCGCGCAACAGCGTCTTGATGTCGTAGTTCGATGCGCGAAAGCGCGTAGCGATACGCGCGACCTCGACCTTGTCGGGCGTCGGTGAAATGAACTCGCGCCACAATTCCGCGGTAATGAACCCGGCGGTTTCGGGCCGCGCCAGGATCAGGTCGAGCACGCCGTCGCCGTCCAGGTCGCTGCTGTGGTCGAACACCGCTTTCACGCCGTCGTCGTGCAGCCGCGGCCGCCACAGGTATTCGCCGGTGTCGCGGTCGATGCTCCAGCCGGTGAATGCGCGTGCCGCTTCCTTGATGTCCTGCTCGCTGTAGTGTCCCTCGCCGAGCGTGAAGAGCTCCATCACTTCGCGCGCGAAGTTCTCATTCGGATGTCCGCGGCGGTTCTGCACGGCGTCGAGATAGATGAGCATCGCCGGGTCCTTGCTCACCGCGTGCAGCAGCGTGCCGAAGTTGCCCACCGCGTTGGCGCGCAGCGTGACGTTCTGCCGGTACATCAGCGGCACCAACCGCACCTTCTGCACGCCGGTGGCGAAGTGGCCATGCCAGAACAGCGTCATCCGTTCGGTCAAAGGCGAAGGCGTCACCAGCATTTCGTGCAGCCACCATGCGCGCAGCGCCAGTGCGGCGTCGCGCTGCTGGCGCCGATACGCTTTGCGCTCGTCATCGGTGGCGTCGCGTGCGGGGCCCTTCATCGACGCCGGGTCGCCGAGGATCGGCGGCACCGGCGTGACGGCGCGCGTATCGGTGGATGCGAGCAGGCGGTCGACCGCCTGCTCGCGGGTCAACGGCGCGAACGCCGCCAGTTCGGCGGGTGCTGCGCCGAAGCCGGTGCGCGTCAGCAGAAGTCGCGCGCCATCGATGCCCAGGAGCGTGCGGGAGGGGGAAGGTGCAAGTGGCGCGCCGGACAGGGAAAGCGCACCGGTCGACGCGCAGGCGGCCAGCGCGAAGAGGATTGCCGTGCCTGTCACCCATCTGCCGCGCATCGTTGCCCCGGTTTTGCCTGGTTGCACCTGCCCTCGACAACGCGCGGCGCCTGCCGACTGTTGACGCTTGCGGGCGGCGCCGGATGTAACGGTGTGTTGCGCGTCAGAAGGCGCCGCGCGGAGTCTCGGCATCGGCATTGCGCGCAGCGATCGCCCGCTCACGCGCGCCACCGCCGAGACACGGCCGCGCGGTCGCTACAGCGTCACCACGCCACGGCCAATCTCGACGACGCGGCCGCCGACACGAATGGCGCGCTCGGCGGTCACCGTCAGCGACAGCCGGCACGGCCGGCCGACCGCTTCGCCCTGGTCGATGTCGACGCGTTGCGGCAGC
>DATCFA010000373.1:0-5062 GCA_036509805.1 Casimicrobiaceae bacterium | reverse complement strand
GGCGGCGGCGGCGGCGGAAGCGCCGGCTTGAATGGACTGCACCCGCAAGGCTCGTCACCACCGATGGCCAAGGATGATGCCGTGACTTCCGGAGGCAATGGAGGCGATGGCGGCGGCGGCGGCGGCGGGGCCGTCGTCACGACGAGTATCACCAACGAAGTGGACGGGCAGGCCGCGAATGGCGGCTATGGCGGTGGCGGCGGAGGTGGCGCCGGCACGGGCGCTTTCGACATCGATTACACCGTTCAGGGTGGAATGGGTGGGCTCGGCGGTGGCGGCGGGGGCGGCGGCGTCAATCAATCCGCCATTACCCCGGCTGGAGGCGGCAATTCGCTAGCCGGCGGCGGGGGTGGAGGCGGTGGACCTTCGAATGGCTCCAATGCCACAGGCGGATCCGACATTGGAAACCTCGGGGGAGGATCCGGAGGGAATGGCGCGAATACGTACGGATCGGATTCCGGCGGTGGCGGGGGCGGCGGCGGTAGCGCTCTCGGCGGCGCCATCTTCGTCGACAGCAATTTGAATTTCACGCTGGGCGCACTGCCGGGGATTCCCACCACCTTCAATACAGCGAACGGCACGACACAGGCGGGAATTCATGGCACCAGCGGCCCCGGTGGCGCGGACGGCACCGATGGGTCGGCGTTGGGAAACAGCATTTTCCTGCGCACGGGTTCTTCGCTCACGTTGATGGCACACGATGCGGGTGATCTCCTGACGCTCGGCGATCAGGTCGGGTTTACCGATGACACTCTTTTCAGCGAAGGAGGAACCACTGTCCTCGTCACCGGCGATGGAACCGTCGTTTACAACGGCACGACGGATTATCAGGGCACCGTCAAGATCACCAACGCGAATTTTCGGGTGAACGGCCAGATCGATGAAGCATCCGTCCTGGTCGATCGGAACATCGGCTTCAGCGCGCAAAAGGGAACGCTCAGCGGGACCGGAACGCTGACGGGTGATGTCTCCGTCAACGCTGGAACGATCGCTCCCGATGCCGGAGGAACGCTCACGCTCGGAAGTTTGAACCTCGCGGATCCCGCCACGGTCCACATCGAAGTCGATTCGGGGGGCACGTCATCGGTCGCCGTCGTCGGCGCCGCTTCGCTGGCCGGCACCCTGGAAATCCATCTCGATCCCGCGGCAAACAAGGCCGGCTCGTACACGCTTCTGTCGTCGTCCGGCATCACGGGCACCTTCGCCGCACCCAACTTCACAGGGTCGACACCGGCAAATTATTCGCTCTCCTATCTGCCGTCCGGAGTCCCGACGTATGTGCAACTCACGATCGTCGATTCGGCGGACATGACGGCGACCGCAAGCTTCCCGCCGACGGCGACGGCGGGCACCACGGTGAGCGGCACGTTTACCTGTACCAACAACGGACCGAATCCGGCCGTCGCCGCGACGTGCTCCATCAGCGGTCTACCGTCGGGCGCTACGGTGAGCTGTGTGCCGGATGTGCCGACGACGACGCCGCTCGCGTCCGGCAGCAGCATCACCTGCTCGGCAAGCTACACGGCGCCAAGCGACGGCGCGGTGACCCCGACCGTCACCGCGGGCAGCAGCACGAGCGATCCGAATTCGGCGAACAACACATCGCCGGTGACGACGTCGGTGAACGCGGTCGCGGCGCCGGTTCCGGTGAACGCATGGTGGAGCCTCGCGGCCCTGGCGCTTCTCATGATGGGTGCCGCCGCGACGGTGGGGAATCGCCGACGGCACTGAAGCGACTGTCGCGCGTGATGGTGGATCGCTACGCGAAGTTCGGGACCGAGCATTTGACGGCTGCCGCGGCTCGAATTGAGCGCGGACGTGCCAAAAACGTGATCAGTTTGTCACGTTTTTGGCACGGTCGGAAACGACAAAGGGCTAGCTACTGCGCTAACCCTTTGTTTGATTTGGTAGGCCGTGTAGGGATCGAACCTACGACCAACGGATTAAGAGTCCGCTGCTCTACCAGCTGAGCTAACGACCCGGAGAGGCGCGAATTTTATCACAGCGATTGCGGATGCCCAAGCGCCCTGGCGTCCTCGCGCGCGGCTTCCTCTGACAACCGCGACATCGATGTCTGTCCCTTGGCGACGATGCCCCGCGCTGTCATGTAAGACACGATCGCCGAGTCGGTCCCCGCGGCGTCTGCTACCGCAATGTATCCGTCAGGGCGCACCAGATAGGCAGCATCGCGTCGCAGTCCCGCAGGTTGCATGCCCGGCCGCCACGCAAAAACGTGCAAGGCCAGCTTGCGGGCGTCGCAGGCCGAGCGCAACGCGTCGTGCGCTTCGCCGTACACGTGCACCTGCCAGTCGACCGACGTCAGCGGTGCGAAATTGTCGTCTTCGCCGGCGGCTTCGCTGATCCACGGCAGGCGGTCGCCGCCGCGAACGGAGCCGGCCGCTCCTTCGCTCAGTTTGCTTTCGCGATAGTTGATCGCGATCTGCGAGACGGTACGGAACATCAAATGCCGAAACGCGCGGATTGCGGACAGCAACGGAAGCACAACGGGCACGACGTGAAGTCGAATGATCCGTGCGAGAAGACTGCTGCTCGTCACGCTGGTAAACGCCTTGTCGGTCGTGGCTACTAACCTGCGCGCGAAAGCGATTCGCTCCGGCTCATAGGTATCGAGAATCGACGCGTCCGCGCGTGCTTGCAGCGTCGCCGCGAGTTTCCACGCGAGGTTCACCGCGTCACCGATGCCGGTATTCATGCCTTGCCCGCCCACCGGACTGTGGACGTGTGCGGCGTCTCCCAGCAGGAACGCGCGTCCTTTGCGGAAGCGTTTGGCCACGCGAAGGTGGACGTGGTAGGTCGAGAACCAGTTCACATGCGCAACGTCGATGTGCATCCACCCGATCACGCGCCGGCTCACGTCGTCCCACGACAGTTCTCCGGACCGTTGCGCGTCCGCGCCGCGCACGGTGCCAACCAGCCGCACGCGCTTGTCGTCCTTCAGCGGAAACACGGCGAGAAAATCGGCCTTGTCCAGGCCCACATGCAGCTCGCCATTCACCGGCGCACCGCGCGCGTCGACGTCGGCCACATAGAACACGTGCTCGTACGTTCCGCCCGGAAAGCCGATCCCGAGAGCGCCGCGGACGGTGGAATGCGCACCGTCGCATCCGGCGATGCAGGCCGCCTCGCAGGTTTCCACCGAACCGTCCGGCCGTCGCAGGCGCGCGACCACGCGGTCGTTCGCGTCGTCGAAGCCCAGCAACTCGGTACGTCGCTCGACCTCGATACCGGTCGCTGCGAGGCGTTCGACCAACAGCCGCTCGTGCTCGTCCTGCGGAAAGATCAGCGGCTTGGAAAACGGGCTCATGCCGTCACCCATGTCGGCGAACGCGACGTGCGCCGCCTTCCTGCCGGCCACCCACAGGTTGAGCGCGCGCACTTCACGCCCGCGCTGGACGACGGCGTCGGCCAGGCCGACCTGCGCATAGAACTCGAGCGTGCGCGACTGCACGGCCAGCGCACGCGACGTGGTTCCCGTTCCGTCGGTCTTGTCGACGATCCTGATGCGCACGCCCAGCCGCGCCAGCCAGAGCGCGAGCACAAGCCCCGTCGGACCGGCGCCGACGATGAGCACGTCGGCGTTGCGATTCGGCGGAGCGTTCATCGAGGATACGTTTTCGGTCGGCACATCGCGACTGTACCCAGATTCGCGTGCGCCTCTATGGCTCGGTGGCGCTGCTGCACGTCGCCGGTTGCACGCTCTTCCTGTATTACGCGGCGCACTATCCCGCGCTGCTGGGGCTCGGGCTCGCCGCCTATATGTTCGGACTGCGTCACGCGTTCGATGCCGATCACATTGCGGCGATCGACGATACCGTGCGCTACCTCTGCAGGACGGCCGCCAACCGCTGGGCATCGGCTTTTACTTATCGCTCGGTCATTCCACGATCGTGTTCGCGTTGGCCGCGGCGGTGACGCTGGCCGCA
Organism: Casimicrobiaceae bacterium; assembly: GCA_036509805.1. Taxonomy (GTDB): domain Bacteria; phylum Pseudomonadota; class Gammaproteobacteria; order Burkholderiales; family Casimicrobiaceae; genus VBCG01. The sequence goes on along the minus strand of DATCFA010000373.1, from coordinate 1,118 downwards.
TCCGCCGTCAAGCACAGCCTGCCGGCGTTGCAAAACGTGGGTGGCGTCATTGGCGCCAGCGTTTCGGGCGTGTTCCTCATCATCATCGGCGTGCTCAACCTGAACGTGCTGCTCGACATGCTGCGTGCATGGCGGCGGGCGAAGAGCGGCGAGCACGATCACCTGCACGTCGAGGAACTGCTCGCACGCCGCGGCATGATGAGCCGGCTGTTCGGCGGCCGCCTGCGGAAGCTCATTCGCCATAGCTGGCAGATGTATCCGCTCGGCGTGCTGTTCGGCCTGGGATTCGACACCGCGTCGGAAATCGGGCTTCTTGCGATGAGTGCCGGTGCCGCCGCCGGCAACCTTCCGATGCCGGCGGTGCTGTCGCTGCCGATCCTGTTCGCCGCGGGAATGTCGATGATGGACACGACCGACGGCGTGCTGATGTCGAAGGCCTATAGCTGGGCGTTCGTCAATCCCTTGCGCAAGATTTTCTACAATCTCGCGACGACCAGCCTGTCGTTGGCGGTGGCGCTGATGATCGGCTCGATCGAATTGCTGCAGGTTTACGTCGGCTTGCTAGACGTCCACGGCGCCTTCTTCGACCGCGTCGCGGCGCTGGACTTCGGCGTGCTGGGCTACGTGATCGTCGGCCTGTTCATGGCCACGTGGATCATTTCCGTCGCCATCTGGCACTTCGGCCGGATCGGGCAGCTCTCCGGCAAGCTGCGAAACCTGTCCGCGCACGGACACATGCACCAGCACGCGAGCGGCCTGCGGCACTCGCATCGGCATTTTCATTGACGGCGCGCGCTCGCGCGATGCGAATCATCGGTTTCTGCTCACGGCCTCTTGTCCGAACGCGCGCTGCTCATGGCGGCAACGTATAGGTGAACGCGTAGCTGTGCTTTCCATCGGCAATGGTGACCACGAGGGTTCCCTGCAGGCCGCGCAGTTCGCCGGTACCGGAATCGGGAACCACGCCAATGGTGAGCTGTTGCGCACCCGCGCTCATCGAGCCGGAATGCTGCAACACGAAGCTTCCGTGGCGCCCGTGCAGCGTGCCGGTCACCCGCTCGATGGCGACGTAGCCGGCCGAGCCTTGGGTGGACGTCATCGCCGTCAACATTTCGCCT
>DATCFA010000372.1:0-3468 GCA_036509805.1 Casimicrobiaceae bacterium | reverse complement strand
CCTTGCAGCCCCGGAAACACCGCCGAGTTGATCGCCTTTTCGTGCGTCGCGTCCGCCAGGATCAGTCCGCCGCGCGGCCCGCGTAGCGTCTTGTGCGTGGTGGTGGTGACGAAGTCGGCGATGCCCACCGGGCTCGGATAGACGCCGGCGGCGATGAGACCCGCGTAGTGCGCCATGTCCACCATCAGCGGCGCGCCCACGTCGTCGGCGATGGCCTTGAAGCGCTTCCAGTCGATGACGCGCGAATATGCGGACGCGCCGGCGATGATCAGCTTCGGCTTGTGCTCGCGCGCGAGGCGTTCGGCCGCGTCGTAGTCGATCAGCTCCGTCTCGGGGTCGAGGCCGTAGGCGACGACGTTGAACCACTTGCCCGACTGGTTGACCGGCGACCCGTGCGTCAGGTGGCCGCCGTCCGGCAGGCTCATGCCGAGCACGGTGTCGCCTGGTTTCAGCACCGCGAAGAACACCGCCTGGTTGGCCTGCGCACCGGAATGGGGCTGGACGTTGGCGAAACCGGCGTGAAACAGCTTCTTCGCGCGGTCGATCGCCAATGTCTCCGCGATGTCGACGAATTCGCAGCCGCCGTAATAGCGCTTGCCGGGATAGCCTTCGGCGTACTTGTTGGTGAGTTGCGACCCTTGCGCGGCCAGCACGGCCGGACTCGCGTAGTTTTCGGACGCGATCAACTCGATGTGGTCTTCCTGGCGCCGGTTTTCGCCGGCGATCGCCTTCCACAATTCGGGATCGGCCTGCTCGAGGGTGATCTTGCGCGAAAACATTCGGGAAACCATGGCCGGGACGGAAGTCGATTCTAGCATTGGGACAATCCTCGCTTCGGCCTTCCGTGGCCGGGTGCATTCCGCAGGCGTTCCCCTATAATTGCCCCGCTCCCGGCGCGTGCCCCGCGCGTCACGGGGTCGATTCCAAGGCGGCGCAAGTCCGCGGTCCCGGAGGTCTTCGCTTGAATGCACTGCTTCGCCTGTCGCGCATCATCGACGCGATCAACGAACGTGTCGGCCGCGTCATCGCGTGGGTGGTGCTGGTCATGGTGCTGATCAGCGCCGCGAATGCCACCATCCGCAAGATTTTCGACTACAGCTCGAACGCGTATCTCGAAATCCAGTGGTACCTGTTCTCGGCGGTGTTCCTGCTCGGCGCCGGCTACACGCTGCTGAAGAACGAGCACGTGCGCATCGACATCATTTCCAGCCGCACGTCGGCGCGCGCGCAAAACTGGGTGGACATCGTCGGCATCCTGTTTTTCCTGATGCCGATGTCGGTGCTCATCATGTGGCTTTCGTGGCCGCTGCTGGAAGATTCGTGCGTCCGACACGAGGTTTCGTCCAACGCCGGCGGCCTCATCATCTGGCCGGCAAGACTGCTGGTGCCGGTGGGATTCTTCCTATTGATACTGCAGGGGATTTCCGAGCTCATCAAGCGCATCGCCTTCCTGATGGGCCGCATTCCCGATCCGCTGGAGAAGTTGCAGGGCAAGAGCGCGGAAGAGGCGCTGGCCGACGAAATCGCGCGTCTTCGCGGTCTCGACGAAGCCGGAAACGAGCCATGAACGCATGGCTGATCGCGAACATCCCGCCGTTGATGTTCGTCGGCTTGATCATCGTGCTGCTGATCGGCTTCCCGGTGGCGTTTTCGCTGGGTGCGGTCGGCATCGCATTCGCGTTCCTCGGCATCCACCTCGGGCTGCTGGACTTTTCGCTGCTGCAGGCGCTCCCGGACCGCGTATGGGGCGTGATGTCCAACGACACGCTGCTCGCCGTGCCGTTCTTCACGTTCATGGGATTGATTCTGGAACGCTCCGGAATGGCCGAGGACCTGCTCGACACCATCGGCCAGCTATTCGGCCCGATGCGCGGCGGCCTCGCCTACGCGGTGATTTTCGTCGGCGCGCTGCTGGCCGCGACAACCGGCGTGGTCGCGGCCAGCGTCATTTCGATGGGACTCATTTCGCTGCCGATCATGTTGCGCTATGGCTACGATCGGCGCGTCGCCACGGGCGTCATCGCCGCGTCCGGAACGCTCGCGCAGATCATCCCGCCGTCGCTGGTGCTGATCATCATGGCCGACCAGCTCGGCCGCTCGGTCGGCGACATGTATGCCGGTGCATTCATCCCCGGGCTCACCCTCGCCGGGCTTTACGCGCTCTATGTCATGGGCGTGTCCGGGTTCAAGCCCAAGCTGGTGCCGGCGCTGCCGCCTGAAGCGCGCGCCTATCGCGAGCCCGACGGCGCAAGCGGCGTGCGCTCGCTGCTGGCGCTGACTGTCATCGCGATTGCCTGCGCAGTCGTCTACGCCAAGGTCCGCATGGCCGAACGCGCGCTCGACGAAACCATCGTGGTTTCGACGTCGGTGGGCGCGGGTGTCGCGTTCTTCGCGGCGGTCCTGAATCGCGTGTTGAAGCTCGGCCTTTTGTCGAAGATCGCCGAGCGCGTAACGTTCGTGATGATCCCGCCGCTGGCACTGATCTTTCTGGTGCTCGGCACGATTTTCCTCGGCGTCGCCACGCCGACCGAGGGTGGCGCAATGGGTGCGACCGGTGCGCTGATCATGGCGCTCGCGCGACGCCGCCTGTCGCTGTCGCTGCTGAAGCAGGCGATGGACACGACCGCCAAGCTGTCGACGTTCGTCGTGTTCATCCTGATCGGCGCACGCGTGTTCAGCCTGACGTTCTACGGCGTCAGCGGCAACGTGTGGGTCGAGCACCTGCTGACCAGCCTTCCCGGCGGCCAGCTCGGATTCCTGATCGTCGTCAACCTGCTCATTTTCGTGCTGGCGTTCTTCCTAGACTTTTTCGAGCTGTCGTTCATCATCATCCCGCTGGTGGGACCGGTGGCCGACAAGCTCGGCATCGACCTCATCTGGTTCGGCGTGCTGCTGGCGGTGAACATGCAGACGTCGTTCATGCATCCACCGTTCGGGTTCGCGCTGTTCTACCTGCGCAGCGTCGCCGCCAAGAAGGACTATCTCGACCGGCTGACAGGCAAGCTGATCGCGCGCGTGACCACCGGCCAGATCTATTGGGGCGCGGTGCCCTTTGTACTCATCCAGGTGGTCATGATCGGGCTCGTCATTGCCTTCCCGCAGATGGTGCTCGTCTACAAGGCGCACGAGAGCAAGGTCGATCCGAACAGCATTCACATCGAGGTTCCTGTCGACGCGCCGTCGATGTCGGGTTCGAAGGGTGGCCTGCAGAATTCCGAACAGGAGCAGGCGGAACAGGCACTCGACAAGGCGTTCGGCGAGCCCGACAAGACGCAATCGCCGGCAGCGCCGGGCACCGGGGCACCCACGGATTCCACGCCGCAGGCCGGAGCGCCGTCGAAATAGTCCGCGGCGCGGACTCGCCGCAACGCGTCGCGCCGACGCACACCCCCATCCCAGCCTTCTCCCGCAAGCGGGAGAAGGCGCACATCGGCGCGAGAATTACTTCCGCGCGCGGTTCGCGCGTTG
>DATCFA010000371.1:0-2531 GCA_036509805.1 Casimicrobiaceae bacterium | reverse complement strand
GACCGCCCCGACGCCGAGCGCGCGATCGCGGACTTGAAGACGATGCTGATGCTGGGAATCGACGGCGCGCGCGGAACGTGGCGACCGCCGATCGTGCCGACGAGCGCTGCGCGCGGCGAAGGGGCCGTCGAGCTTCTGGCGGCGATCGACCGCCATCGTGCAGCACTCGACGCCAGCGGCGAAATCGAAACGCGGCGCGCGTCGATCAACGAGCGCCGGTTGCTGGCGGCCGGCGAGGAAATCCTGCGCGACCGCTTCGTCCGGCACCGGCATGGACGGCTGGCGGCGCTGCTCGACGCGCTATCGCGGCGCACGCTGAGCCCGCATTCGGCGGCGCTGCAACTGATGGCGGAACTCGGAGAAGACACGTGAACGAATCGACGGCGAACACATCGGCGCATGGCCATGACCCGAGCGAGGAAGCGACGCGCCTGCGCGCACAGGTCGACGCGTGGGAGCGCGACGAGGTCGCGCGCTTCATCGCCAGGGCCCCGGAGCGGGCGGCGCAGTTCACCACGCTCGGCGGCTTCGCCGTCAAGCGCACCTATACCGCGCTGGATGTCGCCGACACGCCACCCGCCGACATCGGCCTGCCGGGACAATTTCCGTACACACGCGGGCCCTACCCGACGATGTACCGCGGGCGCACGTGGACGATGCGCCAGATCGCCGGCTTCGGCACCGCCGGGGACACCAACGGCCGCTTCAAGTACCTGATTGCGAACGGCCAGACCGGGCTCTCGACCGACTTCGACATGCCGACGCTGATGGGCTACGACAGCGACCATCCGATGAGCGAAGGCGAGGTCGGGCGCGAAGGTGTGGCCATTGACACGCTCGCCGACATCGAGCGCCTGTTCGACGGCATCGACCTGACGCAGATCTCGGTGTCGATGACGATCAACCCCAGCGCGTGGATCCTGCTCGCGATGTACGTGGCGCTCGCGCAGCGCCGCGGTTACGACCTCAACCGGCTGTCGGGAACCATCCAGGCCGACATCCTCAAGGAATACCAGGCGCAGAAGGAATGGATCTATCCGATCGCGCCGTCGGTGCGCATCGTGCGCGACTGCATCACCTGGTGCGCGCAGCACATGAAGCGCTACAACCCGATCAACATCTCGGGCTATCACGTGTCGGAAGCCGGCAGCTCGCCGCTCGACGAAGTGGCGTTCACGATGTGCAACCTGATCACCTACGTCGAGGAAGTACAGAAGACCGGGATGCACGTCGACGATTTCGCGCCGCGGCTCGCGTTCTTCTACGTTTGCCAGGCCGATTTCTTCGAGGAAATCGCGAAGTTCCGCGCCGTGCGACGGGTGTACGCGAAGCTGATGCGCGACCGCTTCGGCGCGAAAAATCCCGAGTCGATGCGCCTGCGCTTCCACTGCCAGACCGCCGCTGCGTCGCTGACCAAGCCGCAATACGAAATCAACGTCGTGCGCACCGGCTTGCAGGCGCTGGCCGCGGTGCTCGGCGGTGCACAAAGCCTGCACACCAACGGCAAGGACGAGGCGTTCGCGATACCCACCGAAGAAGCGATGCGCATCGCGCTGCGCACGCAGCAGGTCATCGCCGACGAGTCGGGCGTCGCCAGCGTCGTCGATCCGCTCGGTGGATCGTATTTCGTCGAGAGTCTGACCACGCAGTACGAGCGCGCGATCTTCGACGTCATCGACGAAGTCGACCGCCGCGGCGGCACCGTCAAGCTGACCGGCGAAGGCTGGTTCCAGCGGCGCATCGCCGACTTCGCCTACGACACGGCGCTGAAGAAAGCCAATGGCGAAAAGCCGGTGATCGGCGTCAACAAGTACGTGATGGCCGAGAAGCGCCTCGACCTCGAGCTGCATCCGTACGACGCATCGACCGCAGAGCGCCAGATCGCGGGCCTTCAACAGGTGCGGCGCGAGCGCGACAACGCGAGAGTCGACGCACTGCTCGAGCGGCTGGTCGCCGTTGCCAACGACCCGCTGCAAAACCTGATGCCGGTTACGATCGAGCTGGTCGATGCCGGCGCGACGATGGGCGATATCGTCGAAAAACTGAAGACTGTCTGGGGCACGTACCGCGAGCGGCCGATTTTCTAGGCGCGGATTGATTCCCGGGAATCGCGGATGCGCATCGATTATCTGCAGTACACGCCGGCGCTCGAAGGCGTTCCCGACATCGCGGCCGATGCACTCGTCGCCGGGCGCGTGCACGCGGGGCCGGGCCTCGTCCTGCGCGCACACGCGACGCTGCGCGCCGACGGCGAGGCGATCCGCGTTGGCGCCGGATGTTTCTTCGGCGTGCGCGCCACCGTGCACATCGCCGACGGCGTCTATCCGGCGATCATCGGTGACGGCGTCAGCGTCGGACGCTACGGCCTCGTGCACGCGTGCACGGTCGGCGACGGCGTTGTCGTCGCCGACGCGGCGACGGTGATGGATGGCGCTGCCGTCGGTGCGCACGCGCTGATCATGCCGGGCGCCGTCGTTCCGCCGCGCAAGTCGCTGACCGGCGGTGTCGTCTATGCCGGCAGTCCCGCCGTC
>DATCFA010000370.1:0-2185 GCA_036509805.1 Casimicrobiaceae bacterium | reverse complement strand
ACCCGCGACACAGCCCGGTTTCGCATTGGCCGATGGTCTCGCCGTCGCGACCGCGTCGGAGCCGGCGCCGTTCTACGCGCGGCTGTTCGGTACGCGCGACGCGCAATCGGCCGTACTGCCGGCCGGTGACGATTATCCGCTGGGGTTCGCGCTCGCACAGCTACACGGCATCTACATCCTTGCGCAGAATCGCGACGGCCTCGTGCTCATCGACATGCACGCGGCGCACGAGCGGATCGTCTACGAAGGACTCAAGGCATCGCCGGTGACGGCGATGGCGACGCAGCCGCTGCTGGTGCCGGCGACGTTTGTTGCCGATCCGCTCGACATGGCTACCGTCGCCGAGCACCGCGCGACGCTCGACAACCTCGGATTCGACCTGTCAGCGATCGGGCCGTCGACATTGGCGGTGCGCGCGATTCCCGCGCTGCTGAAGGATGCGGATGCGGTGACGCTGGCACGCGCAGTGCTGCACGACGTCCGCGAATTCGGCGCGAGCGAAGTGCTGACGCAGCATCGCGACGACCTGTTGTCGACGATGGCCTGCCACGCCGCCGTCCGCGCGCACCGCAGCCTGACGCTTCCGGAAATGAACGCGCTGCTGCGCGAAATGGAGTCGACCGAACGTGCGGGCCAATGCAACCACGGTCGCCCGACGTGGTATCGCCTGTCGCTCGCCGACCTCGACCGGTTGTTCATGCGCGGACGCTGATGGGCACCGCGGCGCCACTGGTGCTGCTGATGGGGCCGACGGCGGCCGGCAAGAGCACGCTGGCACTGGCGCTCGCCGAGCGTATCGACGGCGAAATCATCAGCGTCGATTCCGCGCAGGTGTACCGCGGCATGGACATCGGTACCGCCAAACCGGTGCCCGAGCTGCGTCGGCGTGTGCCGCATCATCTGATTGATATCCGTGATCCGGCCGACAGCTACTCCGCCGGAGAATTCGTGCGTGACGCGCTCGCCGCCATTGCCCAAATCCGAGCCCGGGACCGCCAGCCGCTGCTGGTCGGCGGCACTGCGCTGTACCTGCGCGCGCTCTATCGGGGCCTGGCGCTGCTGCCACCCGCTTGCGGTTCCATTCGCCGAGAACTTGACGCGCATGCCCAAACCCACGGCTGGTCCGTCCTGCATGCCGAGCTTGAGAGCATCGATCCTGCAGCGGCGGCGCGTATCGCGGCCCACGATACCCAGCGCATCCAGCGCGCACTGGAGGTCTATCGGCTCACCGGGGTACCGCTCTCGCAGTGGCAGGGCACCACGCAGGGCGCGCGCGAGCAATTTCGCTGGCTGCGCTATGCGCTGGTGCCCGAGCAGGGCGTGGATGCACGCGCTGAACTGCGCGCGCGGCTCGAAGCGCGCTTCGGACGCATGCTCGATGCCGGTCTGGTGGAGGAAGTGGCCAGATTGTATGCGCGCGGCGACTTGACCACGCAGCACGCATCCATCCGCGCAGTGGGCTATCGGCAGCTTTGGCAGATGTTTGCCGCTGACATGAGCCTCGCGGAAGCGCGTGGGCGGGCGGTGATAGCGAGTGCGCAACTGGCCAAGCGGCAACTCACCTGGTTGCGTCGTGAGGAGACGTTGACGCTGCTCCCAATGAATTCTGTGGGAATTATCGAAGCGCTCGCGGCGGATATTCTTGCCGCCGCGCGCGCATGACCGCCCTGGCGCTCAGTGGTAGAATGATCCCCGAGATGCTCCTGTCCTCGGACCCCCTCTATCGAGGTTTTGCCAGGGGCTTGGCTTCACACCCCAGCCTCAGCTAGAACCGGTTGAAAAATAAGGAGAAAACCATGGCCAAAGGCCAATCTTTGCAAGACCCTTTCCTGAACGCGTTACGCAAGGAACACGTTCCGGTATCGATTTATCTGGTGAACGGAATCAAGCTTCAGGGCCAGATCGATTCGTTTGATCAATTCGTCGTGCTGCTGAAGAACACCGTCAGCCAGATGGTCTACAAGCACGCGATCTCGACCGTGGTGCCGGCGCGTGCCGTGCGTCTGGTGGCCGAGGAGAGCGCTGCGGTCGAATCCACCGCGGAATGACGTATCGATACCGGTAAAGGCATGTTCGAACGTCCGCGCGCCGGTGAGCGCGCCGTGCTGGTGCGTCTCGGCCTTGGCACTGCGGTGAAGCGCGAGGATCTCGAGGAGTTCGAGGCACTCGCGCGTTCCGCGGGCGC
>DATCFA010000369.1:0-4923 GCA_036509805.1 Casimicrobiaceae bacterium | reverse complement strand
GACCGGCGCTGCGCTGTGGACACCGTCGAGCGAACGCGTCGCGCGGGCGAACCTGACGCGCTTCGCGCGCGCGGTCGAGCCGCAGGCGAAGCGCCCGCTGCCGGACTTTGCTGCGCTGTGGCAATGGTCGGTGGACGACATCGCGTCGTTCTGGCGCGCGGTCTGGGATTTCGGCGGCGTGATCGCATCGACGCCGCCCACGCAAACGCTGATCGAACCCGCGCGAATGCCCGGCGCACGCTTTTTCGAAGGCGCTGCGCTCAACTTCGCCGAGAACCTGCTGGCGCGCAAGCCTGCGGGCGACACCAGCGACTCGCTGGTATTTCGCGGCGAGGACAAGGTGACGCGCCGCCATTCGCACGCGGAGCTGACAGCGGCGGTGTCGCGCTTCGCGCAGGCGCTGGCGGCGCAGGGTGTGGGTGCCGGTGATCGCGTCGCCGCGTACCTGCCCAACATGCCCGAGGCGGTCATCGCGATGCTCGCCACGGCGTCGCTTGGCGCCGTCTGGTCGTCGTGCTCGCCGGATTTCGGCGTGCAGGGCGTCATCGACCGCTTCGGCCAGATCGAGCCGAAGGTTCTGGTGGCCGTCGACGGCTATTGGTACAACGGCAAGGCCATCTCGATCGGCGACAAGCTCGCCGACATCGTCGCGCGGCTGCCCACGGTGGAAAAGGTGGTCATCGTGCCGTATCTCGATGGCGGTAACGACTTGAACCAAGTGCGCAATGCGCTGACGTGGGATGCGTATGTCGACGCGTACGCCGCGGCGCCGATCGACTACGTGCCGATGCCGTTCAACGCGCCGCTGTACATCCTGTACTCGTCGGGAACCACCGGCGTGCCCAAGTGCATCGTCCATGGCGCCGGTGGCACGTTGCTGCAGCACCTGAAGGAGCACGTGCTGCACGGCGACGTGATGCACGGCGACAGGCTGTTCTACTTCACGACCTGCGGCTGGATGATGTGGAACTGGCTGGTGTCAGGCCTCGCCGCCGGTGCGACGCTGATGCTCTACGACGGTTCGCCGTTCGTCCAGCGCGGGCGCATCCTGTGGGACTATGCCGAAGCCGAGCGCATCACGCATTTCGGCACGTCGGCGAAGTACATCGACGCGCTGAAGAAGATCGCGCAGGTTCCGCGCAAGGATTACGCGCTGCCGGCGCTGCGCACGCTGTTTTCCACCGGCAGCCCGCTCGCGCCGGAAAGCTTCGACTATGTCTACCAATGCATCAAGGACGATCTCTGCCTGTCGTCCATTTCCGGCGGCACCGACATCGTGTCGTGTTTTGCGCTGGGCGCGCCGACGCTGCCCGTTTACCGCGGCGAAATCCAGTGCCGCGGCTTGGGCATGGCGGTCGACGTCTACGACGAGGGCGGCAAGCCCCTCGCACCGGGCGCGGGCCTGCGCGGCGAGCTCGTGTGCACGAAGCCGTTTCCGTCGATGCCGCTGGGCTTCTTCCACGACGACGACGACGGCTCGCGCTACCACGCGGCCTATTTCGACCGCTTTCCCGGAGTCTGGTGCCACGGCGACTACATCGAGATCACCGCGCACGGAGGCGTCATCATCTACGGGCGCTCGGACGCGACGCTCAATCCTGGCGGCGTGCGCATCGGCACCGCCGAGATCTACCGCCAGGTCGAGCAGCTCGACGAGGTCGTCGAGAGCCTCGTCATCGGGCAGGACTGGCCGCCCGGCGAGTTGGGCGACGTACGCGTCGTGCTGTTCGTCAAGCTGCGTGACGGCGTGACGCTCGACGCCGCGCTGGTCGACAAGATCAAGAACCGGATTCGCGTCAACACGACACCGCGGCACGTGCCTGCGAAGGTGGTCGAGGTGATGGACATTCCGCGCACGAAGAGCAACAAGATCGTCGAGCTCGCGGTGCGCAACATCGTGCATGGACGCGAGGTGCGCAACCTGGATGCGCTGGCCAATCCCGAGGCGCTCGAGCAGTACCGCGACCGGCCGGAGCTCAAGACATGACGCGCCATCGTCCGGCAACGGCGCCTCCGGCGGGCGCAGCGCAACGATGAATTTCATCGCAATCGTCGTCGCGCTGGCGCTCGAGCAGTGGCGCGCATTCCAGTGGCGCGCGGGTGTCGAGCGCGCGTTCGTGCGCCTCGCGCGCTATCTCGAGAGGGCGATGAACGGCGGCACCCGCCAGCAGGGCGCCATCGCCACGCTGCTGGCGCTGGCGCCGCCGGTGGTGATCACCGCATTGATCCACTTCGCGCTCGTCGCCGTGCATCCGCTGCTCGCGCTGCTGTGGAGCATCGCCGTGCTCTACCTGCTGATGGGCTTTCGCCGTTTCAGCCATGCGGTGTCGTCGATCGTGCTCGCGCTCAAGGCAGGCGAGCTGCCATCGGCACGGCGCACGCTGGCCGCATGGCGCGGCGGCGTCACCGCCGAGCTGTCGTCCGAAGAGATCGCGCGGCTTGCGATCGAGCGCGGCCTGATCGATGCGTACCGGCAGGTGTTCGCCGTGATGTTCTGGTTCGTCATCCTGCCCGGTCCCGCGGGCGCGGTGCTCTACCGCGCGGCGGTGTTGCTCGCCGACGAATGGAAGGCGCCCGGCAAGAACGACGACACGACGCCCATCGGCCGCGAGCGCGCGACATTCGGGCAGCCGGCGCGCCAGGTGCTGGCGTGGCTCGACTGGATTCCGGTGCGGCTCACGGCGCTGTCGTTCGCCATCGTCGGCGATTTCGAGGATGCGGTTGCCTGCTGGCGCACGCAGGCGCAGCTGTGGGCGAACGAGGACGGCGGCGTGCCGATCGGCATCCTGCTCGCAAGCGGCGGCGGCGCGCTGGGCGTCAAGCTCGGCGGCCCGCTGGCGACGATCGGCGGCGAGCGCGACTACCGGCCCGAAGTGGGCATGGGCGATTCGGTCGATCCCGACGTGCTGCCTTCCGGCGTGGGCCTCGTGTGGCGCACGCTGGTGCTGTGGCTGCTGCTGATCCTGCTGCTGACGCTGGCGTACGTCGCGCCGTAACGTCAATGATGGGCGCGGGCCATGCGTGCCTCGTCGACCAGCGTGTGGAACAGCGCGAGGCGTTGCGGCGCGATGGCGCCGGCAGCGGCGGCCGCCTGGATCGCGCAGCCCGGCTCGTGCAGGTGGCGGCAATCGCGAAAGCGGCATGACCCCAGCAGCGGGCGCATTTCGACGAACGCATGCGCAAGCGCGTCCGCGTCGTACTGCGCGATGCCGAACGCCTTGACGCCGGGGGAGTCGACCACCCAGCCGTCGTCGAGCCCGGGCAGGCGATAGAGCGTCGAAACCGTCGTCGTGTGCTTGCCCGAGCCCAGCGCGGACGACAGGCCGCCCACGCGCGCCGCCGCTTCCGGCGCCAGCGCATTGACGATCGTCGACTTGCCCATGCCCGACTGGCCGATCAGCACGCTGTGCTGTCCGGCGAGGTGGGGCGCCAGCGTGGCCACCGAATGGCGCGCCGACAGCGCGACCAGCGGGTAGCCGAGCGTTGCATAGAATTGCATCCGCGCGTGCAGCGGCGCGAACGACGGCAGGTCGTCCTTGTTGGCCACCAGCACGAAGCGGCAGCCCTGCGCCTCGGCGGCGATGATCCAGCGGTTGAGCAGGTATTCGTCGACGGCGACGTCCGGTGCGACGACGGCCACCACCTGCGTGACATTCGCGGCGATGGCCTTGTCGTGGAACGCGTCGGAGCGCCGGAACAGCGACGTGCGCGGCAGCACGGCGTCGACGACACCGCCGCCGGCGATCATCGACACGCGCACGCGGTCGCCGCAGGCCACCTGCTGCGCGCGCCCGCGTTGCACGCACTCGATGTCGAAGCCGTCGTCCAGGTGAATACGGAAATGACGGCGATGCGCGACGACCACCAGCCCGGTCGATGCAGCGCTCAAGCGTTGACCAGCGCCTCGACGCGTGCCGCGCAGATGAAGTCGTTGCGGGTGATGCCGCCCGCACTGTGCGTTGACCAGCGCAACGTGCAGCGGCCGTAGCCGACATCGAGGTCCGGGTGATGGTCCTCGCGATGCGCGATCCAGGCGACGGCGTTGACGAAAGCCATCGTGTGGTGGAAATCGTCGAACGTGTAGCTGCGCACGAGCGCGCCGTCCGTCACGCTCCAGTCCGGCAGCACGCGGCCGAGCTTGGCGACGCCCTCGCTGTCGAGTGCCGGCGCATTGGCGGCGCAATGCCCGGACACGAGTGCGTTGTACAATGCGCTCACGATCGGCCCCCTGCGGATTCGCGTGCGAGCGACCCCAGCCGGCCGATGCGGATGGCCGCCGGCGGATGCGAATCGTAGAACGCCGAATGAACGGGGTCCGGCGTCAGCGTCGACGCGTTGTCCTCGTACATTTTCACCAGCGCGCTCGCCAGTGCATCCGCCGACGCATTTTGCGCGGCGAACGCGTCGGCTTCGAATTCGTGCCGGCGCGAGTAGCGCGCGGTGACCGGCGCGAGCAGGAACACGAACGGCGGCAAAGCGAGGAAAAACAGGTTGAGCATCACGCCGGGCCGCGCCATCTGCGCGGCATCGTGGATGCCCAGGCCCGCGTAGAACCACGGCTGCTGCGCCAGCCACGCCAGCAGCGCGAGCAGCACCAGCGACGCGGCCGCGCTCCACAGCAGCGTCTTGGCGATGTGCTTCATCTTGTAGTGGCCGAGCTCGTGTGCCAGCACCGACTCGACTTCGGCGGGCGCGAGCGTGGTCAGCAGCGTGTCGAAGAACACGATGCGGCGCGCGCGGCCGAAGCCGACGAAATACGCGTTGCCATGCGTGGAGCGGCGCGAGCCGTCCATGACGAAGAGTCCGCGCGCGGCGAATCCGCAGCGCACGAGCAGCGCTTCGATGCGTGCGCGTGCATCGCCCGCCGGCAGCCATCCGCATCGGCCGGCTGGGGTCGCTCGCACGCGAATCCGCAGGGGGCCG
>DATCFA010000368.1:0-2203 GCA_036509805.1 Casimicrobiaceae bacterium | reverse complement strand
CGTTCAAGCGGTCGCTCGCTCGCGCTCGACGCGCGCCCACCGTCGCAGGCGCAGGTGCAGCGCGGCACGCGGGTGCGCCCGCCGTCGCTGCCTGTGCGCGGCGCACAGCGCGCTCACGCCGCGCGGCCCGCGTGCAGCGCTTGCGGTTGCTCATCGTCCTCGCGCGCCTGCTGCGCGCGCATCTTGCGTTGCGCGAGCAGCTTGCCGGCGGCGATGACGATCACCACGCCCACTGCGGGCGCAATCCATTCGAGGCTGGGTGCATGCACGGTGATCCACCCGTGCACGGCGATGTCGCCCACCGCCATGTCGCCGGCGACGTATCCCAGGAGACCCGCGCCGATCGTCACGACCACCGGAAAGCGCTCCATCACCTTCATCAGCATTGCGCTGCCGAACAGGATCAGCGGCATCGTGATGACGAGCCCGACGAACAGCATTCCATAGTGCCCCTTTGCGGCGCCGGCCATGCCGAGCACGTTGTCGATGCTCATCACGAGGTCGGCGATGATGATCGTTTTCACGGCCACCCAGAAGTTCGCCGTGTCGTCGACATCGCCCTGCTCGCCTTCCGGCAGCAGCAGCTTGGCGCCGATCCACAGCAGCAGCAGGCTGCCCCCGAGCTGGATCCACGGCAGCGTCATCAGCAGCGCCGCGCACGACGTGAGCGCCGTCATCAGCACGACAATGCCCGCGGTGCCGACGATGAATGCGTTGCGCTGCTGCCTCGGCGCCAGCGACCGGCACGCGAGCGCGATGACGACGGCGTTGTCGCCGCTCAGCACGATATTGATCACCGCGATCTTGGCGAGCGCAGTCCAGGTGTCGGGGTTGGAGAGCAGGGCGAGCATTGCGTGATTCCTCGGGGCGCGTCTTTCGGGTCGAGGAACCAGCGTAGCGCCGCGCGCTTACGCCCGGCTGTCGCGCGCCTTACAGCAAGCTTACGGGCACGCCGGATACGGGGAACAGCACGTTGAACGTATTGCCGACGCCATCGACATCGTCGTCGAGCACGATCGTCGCGCCGTGCAGCGTCGCGATTTCGCGGACGATCGCGAGCCCCAGCCCGCTGCCGTCGGCGTCGCTGCCGAGCAGCCGGTGGAAGCGCTCGAACACGCGCTCGCGCTCGGGCACCGGAATGGTCGGTCCGTCGTCGCTGACCGCGAGCCGCGGTTGCGGCTCGCGCGTGACGCTCACCGTCACGCGGCCGCCGTCGCGGCTGTAGCGGATTGCGTTGTCGAGCAGGTTGTTGACGAGCTCGGCTATGCGCGTCGCGTCGGCGTCGACGATGACGCCGTCGCGATGCCCGTCGAAGCCCAGGTCGATGTTGCGCCGGTAGGCCCGCGGCACCCATTCCATCGTCGCGTCGAACGCGAGCCGCGCGATGTCGACCGGCGCGAGCGTCAGCGACTTCACGGTGTTCGGCTCGTTGCGCGCGAGTGACAGCAGTTGCGAAACCAGCCGCGACATGCGCTCGACGCCGACGTAAAGCTGTAACAGCGCCTGTCGCAACCGCGCGGGATCCTCTTCGCGCAGCGCCACTTCGATGTGCGCCTTCTGTCCGGCGACCGGCGTGCGCAACTGGTGCGCCGCATCGGCGATGAAGCGATTCTGCTGGCCGAGCACGTCGTCCAAGCGGGCCATCAGGTCGTTGATCGCGCCCAGCAGCGGATCGATTTCGGCAGGTACGCCGGCGGCGGACACCGGACTCAAGTCGCGGTGCGAGCGCGCGGCCAGCGCGCGCTGCAACTGCGCCAGCGGCGACAGGCCGCGCGCGACGCCGAACCACACGAGCACGCCGGCGATCGCGATCAGCGCAAGCTGCGGCACGATGACGTCGATGATGATCTCGTGCGCCAGCGCGTCCCGGCGCAACGTGGTTCCCGCCACCTGCACGGTCACCGTGTGGCCACCGACGATGCTGCGCCATTGCGCGACGCGCACGTCGTCACCGTCGAGCGTCGCGTTGCGAAAGTCGTCGGCGGTCGGCGGCGGCAGCGTCGCATCGCCGGCGATGCGCGTGCCGGCTCCCGTGGTCACCGCGTAGTGGAGACGGTCGACATCGTCGAGCAGCAGCGTGCGCTCGGCGTCGGTCTCGAGGTCGAATGCGAGCGCACCGCCTTGCGCGGCTTGCACGTGCAGCGCGAGCTCGCGTGCGATCTCGACGAGGCTCGTGTCCTGCACGCGACGCGCGAGCCGGTTG
>DATCFA010000367.1:0-3854 GCA_036509805.1 Casimicrobiaceae bacterium | reverse complement strand
GGCGCCCGGCCTGCGCGACGATCTCGGCCTCGCGCGCATGTTGCTTGGCGTTGAGCACCTCGTGATGCAGATTCTCCTTTTCCAGATACTTCGCCAGCAGCTCGGAATTCTCGATCGACGTCGTTCCCACCAGCACCGGCTGGCCGCGCGTGTGGCAGTCGCGCACGTCGGCGATGATCGCGTCGACCTTTTCCTGGAACGTGCGGAAGACGAGGTCGTTCTCGTCCTTGCGGATCATCGGACGGTGCGTCGGGATCACCATCGTCTCGAGGTGATAGATCTGCTGGAACTCGAACGCCTCGGTGTCGGCCGTGCCGGTCATACCCGCCAGCTTCAGGTACATCCGGAAGTAATTCTGGAAGGTGATCGACGCCATCGTCTGGTTTTCGTGCTGGATCTTGACGCCTTCCTTCGCCTCGACCGCCTGGTGCAGGCCTTCGGACCAGCGGCGTCCCGGCATCAGCCGACCGGTGAACTCGTCGACGATGACGACGTCGCCATCCTGCACGACATATTGCTGGTCGCGGTGATACAGCGAGTGCGCACGCAGCGCCGCGTACAGGTGATGCATCAGCGAGATGTTGTGCGCGTCGTACAGGCTGCTGCCTGCCTGCAGCAAACCCGCCTGCAGCAGGATGCCTTCGGAGTGCTCGTGCCCTTCTTCCGACAGCAGCACCTGGTGCTGCTTTTCGTCGACCCAGTAGTCGCCGGAGCCCTTCTCCTCGGCCTGGCGGACGAGCTTGGGGGCGAGCTCGTTCAGCCGGTAGTACATTTCGATGTTGTCGTCCGCCTGCCCCGAGATGATCAGCGGCGTGCGCGCCTCGTCGATCAGGATCGAGTCGACTTCGTCGACGATCGCGAAATTGAGCGAGCGCTGCACGCGGTCGGATGGGAACATCACCATGTTGTCGCGCAGGTAGTCGAAGCCGAACTCGTTGTTGGTGCCGTAGGTGATGTCGGCGGCGTACGCGGCCTGCTTGGCGTCCTTTTCCATCTGCGACATGTTGACGCCGACGCTGAGCCCCAGGAACCGGTAGATGCGTCCCATCCAGTCGGCGTCGCGCTGCGCGAGGTAGTCGTTGACGGTGACCACGTGCACGCCCTTGCCCGCCAACGCGTTGAGGTACGCCGGCAGCGTCGCCACCAGCGTCTTGCCTTCGCCGGTGCGCATTTCCGCGATCTTGCCATGGTGCAGCGCCATGCCGCCGATCAGTTGCACGTCGAAGTGACGCATGGTCAGCGTGCGCTTGCCCGCCTCGCGAACGACGGCGAATGCTTCCGGCAGCACGTCGTCGAGGGTCGCCCCCGCAGCAACGCGCGCCTTCAACTCGGCCGTCTTCGCCTGCAGCGCGGCGTCGGACAGTGCGGCGGTGGCCGGCTCGAGCGCGTTGATTTCGCGGACCTGATGGCCGAACTGCTTGAGCAGCCGCTCGTTGCGGCTGCCGAAAACGCGGGTGAGAAGGTTGGAAATCATTCGCGGTAGATGGCGCTCGTGAAAGCCGGAAACAAGGGACAAAAAACAAGGGGTGAGGACGTCCTCACCCCTTTGCTCGATCCGTCGTCCACGCGCGTAGAAGTTATCCGGGCTGGAAGAAGCGCGCAGGGTTCTGCGGCGTGCCGTTCAGTCTGACTTCGTAGTGCAGGTGCGGGCCGGTGGAGCGGCCGGTAGTGCCCACCTTGGCGATCGCCTGGCCCCGCAGCACCAGGTCGCCTTCCTTGACCAGCAGTTCCGACGCGTGCGCGTAGCGCGTCACGAGGCCGTTGCCATGATCGATGTCGACCATTTTACCATAGTCGGGGTGCACGCCTGCGAATATGACTTTGCCGCTCGCCGCGGCGTCGATCGTCGTTCCGCGCGGCGCCGGAAAGTCGATTCCCTCGTGAAACGTGCGCAATCCGGTGAACGGATCGATCCGGTATCCGAAGTTCGACGAGAACCAGTCGTCGGGAATCGGCTCCAGCGTGGGCAGGAACTTGCGGTTGGCCGAGTTCTGGATCAGCAACGCCTCGAGGACGCCGTACTGGTCGGTGCGCAGTTCCACCTGGTCGGAAAGCTTGGCCATCATCTTCGCGAACTCGTCCTCGGTGAAGCTGCGCGATGGCAATGAAGACACCGGGCCGCCGCGCCCGGGAATCGAATCCTGCGGCGCAAGCGATGGCAACTCCTGTGGCTTCAATCCCGCGCTTTTCGCCAGGCGCTCGCCCAGCCCGTCGAGGCGCGACACCTGCGCCTGCAATTCACCGAGGCGCATCGCCATGGCATTGAGGTGCCCCTGCACCTTCTCGAGATTGCGCTGTGCCTCTTCGCGCTGGTCGGCCAGCACGATCGCCTGCAGCCACGGATGCTGGACCGCGGCCGCCCATTTGAGCGTCAGGAAATTGAACAGCAGCGTGAACACGACGAACGTGATGCATACGGTAAAGCTGCCGATCGCCCAGTGGCGCCAGTCGAGCGTGATGGTTTTCGCCCGCGCATTGGCCCCGGTCACCAGTATGATGTTCAATTGCCACTCCTCCTGGCCACTGCACCAGCGCCCGTGTCACGACCCACGCCACTGTTGACGATGGCCCGCGTCATCGCGGGCGACCCGCAA
The DNA here is from genome assembly GCA_036509805.1 of Casimicrobiaceae bacterium. Taxonomy (GTDB): domain Bacteria; phylum Pseudomonadota; class Gammaproteobacteria; order Burkholderiales; family Casimicrobiaceae; genus VBCG01. The sequence continues at coordinate 1,260 of DATCFA010000367.1, read as the reverse complement.
CTCGCCGACTGGAAACGCCGGCATGCGCGTGCGGAAGCCATCCTTGCGGTCGTCCGGCGCTCGCTTCCCCGCAATCTCGCGGCCGACATCGCGGTCGCCGATGCCGATGCCGCCGAATTGCGACTGTCTGCCCCCAGCGGCGCCTTCGCCGCGGTGTTGCGCCAGCGCGGCGCGCTTCTGTTGTCGGCGCTCGCGCAGGAGGGGTGGGAGTTTACGGCGATCAAAGTCGTCGTGCAACCGCGCAATCCGCCGGCGACTCGGCGCAAATCTTCGCGAATTCAATGGGATAACCAGGCAAATCAGCCGCTTGTCGGCTTGCGTGACCAATTGCCGCCCGGTCCCCTCAAGCAGGCGCTCGCCAAACTGCTGCGCGGGCGCTAGCGGCAAGCCCAATGTCTAACCCTGTATAGACAAGTTACGGGTGACGGCGTAGTGTTGCGCATGGTCATGCCTTCGAGAGAGCGAACGCCATGAAGGGCCGCGTCAGCACGCCGGCGGCAGAGATCGCAGCGCCCGCGCCGCTTTACCGGCAGATCAAGGATTTCATCACGGGCAAGATCCAGGACGGATCGTGGAAGCCGGGCGATCGCGTGTCGTCGGAGCAGGAGCTCGTCACGCAGTTCGGCGTCTCGCGAATGACGGCGAATCGCGCGTTGCGCGAGCTGTCCGAGCGCGGCCGCGTCGTACGAATGGCGGGAATGGGAACGTTTGTCGCCGTCGAGAAAACGCAGTCGACGTTGCTGCACATCGCCAATCTCGGCACCGAAATAGAAGCGCGCGGTCACGACTACCGATGCGACCTGATCCTGCTCGAACGCCTTCCGGCGAGTCCCGAAGTGGCCAACGCGCTCGAGATGCAGACCGGCGAGTCGGTGTGGCACGTGGTGTGTGTCCATCGCGAGAACGGCACGCCGGTGCAGCTCGAGGACCGCTACGTGAACCCCCGCGCCGCGCCCGAATTCGGCCAGCAGGACTTCGCGACGGTGCGGCCTTCCGATTACCTGGTGCGCAAGGTGCCTTTCGACGAAGTGGAGCACGTGGTCGACGCGATCCTGCCGACACCCGAGCAGGCGGCGCACCTCGAGATGCAGGTCACGCAGCCCTGCCTGATGCTGACGCGCCGGACGTGGATCCACAACCTTCCGGTGACGTTCGTCCGCTGTGTGCATCCGGGGTCGCGTTATCGGCTCGGCAGCCGTTTTCGGCCCGGTGGCAACGCGTAGCGGACGCGCGACTACGCGAAACGCGTGCAACCGGTGC
>DATCFA010000366.1:0-9371 GCA_036509805.1 Casimicrobiaceae bacterium | reverse complement strand
AAGTCCGACGGCACGCTGGATACCACGGCGACGACACTGCCGTTCAATGTCTCGGACACGCTGACCAATGGCGCGACGACGCCGTTCGCATTCACGCTCGACTATTCGAAGGCCACGCAATTCGGCAGTTCGTTCTCGGTCGACACACTGTCGCAGGACGGCTACACCGCCGGCCTTTTATCGGGCTACAACATCGGCGACGACGGTACGCTGCAGGGCCAGTATTCGAACGGGCAGACGCGCACGCTGGGGCAGATCGCGCTGGCGCGCTTCACCAACCTCAACGGGTTGCAGCCGGTGGGCAACAACCAGTACCGCGCATCATCGGAGTCGGGCCAGGCCATCGTCGGCGCACCCGGATCGAGCAACTTCGGCGTCGTGCAATCGGGTGCGGTGGAAGAGTCGAACGTCGACCTGACCAACCAGCTCGTGGCGATGATCACCGCGCAACGCGTCTACCAGGCCAACGCGCAGACGATCAAGACCGAAGACCAGATGATGAACACGCTGGTCACGCTGAGGTAGCAGGACAAATGGACCGCCTGATCTACGTCGCGATGACCGGCGCGCAACAACTGCTCGAAAAGCAGGCTGTGGCGGCGCACAACCTCGCCAACGCGTCGACCAGCGGGTTCAAGGCCGACATCTCGGCATTTCGCGCGGTACCGATGATCGGACCCGGCCAGCCCACGCGGACGTACGCGGTGGAAACGACACCGGGCGCCGATTTCACGCCGGGGCCCGTGGTGGCTACCGGCCGCAACATGGACGTCGCCATCAACGGGGACGGCTTTCTCGCCGTGCAGACCAAGGCCGGCGGCGAAGCCTACTCGCGTGCCGGCGGCCTCAAGGTATCGCCGGATGGCGAATTGCAGACCGGCAGCGGATTGACGGTGCTAGGCGATGGCGGCCCGATCAGCATCCCTGAAAACACGACGGTCGCGATCGGCAGCGACGGCACGGTGTCGGCGGTGGACATGTCGAGTCCGGGCAAGAACGTCACCACGCTCGGCAAGCTGAAGCTCGTCAATCCCGATACCCGGCAGATGGTGAAGGGTGGCGATGGATTGTTCCGCATGAAAAGCGGCGCCGACGCCGACGGCGACGACACAGTGACGGTGACGTCCGGCGCGATCGAGTCGTCGAACGTCAACGCGGTGTCCGCGATGGTCGACATGATCGACCTCGCGCGCCAGTTCGACATGCAGATGAAGGCGTTGACGACCGTCGACCAGAACGAGCAACACGCATCGCAGCTCCTCGCCAACCTGAGCTGACGTCGCATAACCCAAGAGGTAGACATGATTCGTTCACTGTGGATCGCCAAGACCGGCCTCGACGCGCAGCAGACCCAGCTCGACGTCATTTCCAACAACCTGGCCAACGTCAGTACATCGGGTTTCAAGCGCTCGCGCGCCGTGTTCCAGGACCTGCTGTACCAGACGCTGCGCCAACCGGGCGCCAACACATCGCAGCAGACCAACCTGCCCACCGGTTTGCAGCTCGGCACCGGCGTGCGTCCGGTCGCCACCGAGCGCGTGTTTTCGCAGGGCAACCTGCAGCAGACGAGCAACTCGCTGGATGTCGCCGTCAACGGGCACGGCTTCCTGCAGGTGCAGATGCCCGATGGCAGCACCGCCTATACGCGCGATGGATCGCTGCAACTCGACAACCAGGGTCAGCTCGTCACGTCGTCCGGCTATCCCATCCTGCCGGCGATCACGATCCCGAGCACCGCGCAGGCGATCACCATCGGCACCGACGGCACGGTCAGCGTGACGCAGCAGGGACAGGCGACACCCACGCAGGTGGGCGCGATGCAGCTCGCCAACTTCATCAATCCCGCCGGCCTGCAATCGCAAGGCGACAACCTGTACCTGGAAACCCAGGCGTCGGGCAATCCGACGACCGGAACGCCGGGCAACAACGGCCTCGGCACGCTGTCGCAGGGCTACGTCGAGACCTCCAATGTCAACGTCGTCGAGGAACTGGTCAACATGATCCAGACGCAGCGTGCCTATGAAATGAACTCGAAGGCCGTGCAGACATCCGACCAGATGCTGCAGCGCCTCGCGCAGCAATAGCAAAGGAGCGCGCGCTGATGAACAGTGTCCTGTCCCCGTTGCCGCGAGCGCTTTTCGCATGCGCGTGCGCAGCACTCCTGTGCGCCTGTTCGCCCGACGCGGTGCGCAAGGTCGAGATGCACCAGCCGCTGACCGCGCGGCCGCAACCGTACGCGGCGACTCCCCCGACGCAGGGCGCGATCTTCGTGGCGACGTCGATGCCGCGCGGCAGCTACCAGCCGCTGTTCGAGGACCGGCGTGCGCGCGCAGTCGGCGACACGCTGACGATCAGCATCAACGAGAAGATCAACGCGAGCAAAACGGCGACGTCGGACGCCAACCGCAAGGGCGACATGGCGTTCACCGTGCCGGACGCGCAGATCGGCAGCAAGTCGTTCAAAGGTGGCAGCTTGACGGGGCAAAGCAAGAGCGACTTCGCGAGCGGCGGCGACTCGAGCGCCAACAACGTGTTCACCGGCACCATCGCGGTGACGGTAACCGACGTGCTGCCCAACGGCAACCTGCTGGTTGCCGGTGAAAAGCAGATCGGCATCAACCAGGGATCGGAATTCATCCGCCTGTCGGGCATCGTCAATCCGCAGCACATCGGCTACGGCAATATCGTGCTGTCGACCGACGTCGCCGAGGCACGCCTCGAGTACCGCGGTTCGGGCTACATCGACGAGGCACAGACGATGGGCTGGCTCGCACGTGCGTTCCAGTCGGTGATGCCGTTCTGATGAACATGCACAGTATTCTTCGCCCGGCTTGCGCACGCGTGATCTGCGCGCTCGTCCTCGCGCTGGCCTGCGCCGGCGCCGCGAGCGCCGAGCGCATCAAGGACGTCGCCAGCATCCGCGGCGTGCGCAACAACCAGCTGATCGGCTACGGCCTTGTCGTCGGCCTCGACGGCACCGGCGACCAGACGACGCAGACGCCGTTCACCGTGCAGAGCATCGGCTCGATGCTGTCGCAGTTGGGCATCAACGTGCCGTCCGGCCAGAACCTGCAATTGAAAAACGTCGCCGCGGTGATGGTGACGGCCGAGCTCGCCGCGTTCGCGCAACCGGGCCAGCAGTTCGACATCACGGTGTCGTCGCTGGGCAACGCGAAGAGCCTGCGCGGCGGCACGCTGCTGATGACGCCGCTGAAGGGCGCCGACGGCCAGGTCTACGCGATGGCGCAGGGCAACGTCGCCATTGCCGGCGCGGGTGCGTCGGCGGGTGGCAGCAAGACGCAGGTCAACCAGCTCAATGCCGGCCGCATCCCCAACGGCGCCACCGTGGAGCGCGGTGTCCCCAATCCGCTCGCACAGCAGGCGTACATCGACCTCGAGCTGCACGACACCGACTTCGGGATGGCGCGCCAGGTCGCCAATGCCGTCAACCGGCGCTTCGGCCCGACGACCGCGACGGCGCTCGACGGCCGCACGATCCAGGTGAGCCCCGGCACCGCCGACCGCGTGGGATTCGTCGCCGAATTGCAGTCGCTGGCCGTAGGCGAATCGATGCCGGCGGCCAAGGTAATCATCAATGCGCGCACCGGGTCGATCGTGATGAACGAAGCGGTGACGCTGGAGGCCTGCGCAGTCGCGCACGGCAACCTGACGGTGACGATCCAGAGCAATCCGCAGGTCAGCCAGCCCGGGCCATTTTCCAGCGGGCAGACGGTGGTGACCGACCGCACGACGATCGACTTGAAGCAGGACGGCAACGGCTTCCTGCCGGTCGCCGCCGGCGCGCGCCTCGCGGACGTGGTGCGCGCGCTCAACACGCTGGGTGCGACACCGCAGGACCTGCTGGCCATCCTGCAGGCGATGAAAGCCGCGGGCGCCTTGCGCGCCGAGATCGAGGTCATCTGACGATGGACGCGCCTTCTTCCGACGTCACCGCGCGCTTCGCGCTCGACGCCGGCGCGCTGTCGGCGCTTCGCGAACAGGCGAAGACGGCGCCCGACAAGGCACTGTCGGCCGCCGCCACGCAGTTCGAAGCGGTTTTCCTGCAGATGATGATGAAGTCGATGCGTGCGGCGACGCCGCAGGACGGGCCGCTCGACAGCGACGCCACCAAGATGTACACGTCGATGTTCGACGACCAGATCGCGCAGACGATGGCCAAGCACGGTACCGGCCTCGGCAAGCTCATCGAGGCACAGTTGTCGCGTTCGCTGCCGACCAAGCCCGCCGACGCGGGTACCGACGCCGGCGCCGGCGCGACCGCTGCTGCCGGCAAGGCGATGCCGCTGCACCCGTCCGCCGGCAAGGCGATGTCGCTGCATCCGTCCGCCGCCAAGGCGATGGCGCTGCATCCGACGCGTCCGGCGATGGCGATCCCGCGCAACGCCAGCAAGGGGATGCCGATCCACGTGCCGACGACATCGTCCGCCGCCGGCGCCTACGCGCGCACGGCCGCCGACGCAGCGCCGGGATCCGTCTCATCTGCCAAACCCGCCGCCAAATCCGCACCGACCACTTCCGCCACCAGCGCAAAGACCGCAAGCTGGCTGCCGGACAGCATCCAGGCATTCGTCGACAAGTTGCGTCCCGCGGCCGAAGCCGCGGCCAGGGCGGTCGGCCTGCCGGTGCAATACCTGCTGGCGCAGGCCGGACTCGAAACGGGCTGGGGCAAGCACCAGCCCAAAAGCGCTGCGACGGGCGACAGTCACAACCTGTTCGGCATCAAGGCAGGACAGGCGTGGAAAGGCAAGGTCGTCGAGACATCCACGCACGAGGTCGTCGGCGGCACGCTGGTGGCCACCAAGGCGAAGTTCCGCTCGTACGACTCCTATGAAACAGCGTTTGGCGATTTCGCGAAGATGATCGGCAGCAGCCATCGTTACGCGAAGGCCCTCGCGCAAGGCGCCGATCCGGCCGCGTACGCGAGCGCGCTGCAGAAGGGTGGCTATGCCACCGATCCCGCCTATGCGGCCAAGCTCACGCGCGCGATCCGCAGCGTGACGCCGCTGGTCGAGGCGAGTGCTGCCGCACCGACTCTCGAGGCGAGCGCTGCCGCACCGACTCAAGTATCCGCGGCCGCGGTCGATATCCGGAGCATGCAGGCGTGATCGCTGCAGCGCCGTCCCAGGAAACCTCGCCTTGAGCCAGAGCATCTACGGCATTGGACTTTCCGGCCTCGCCGCCGCGCAGGCCGGGCTCCTGACGGCCGGCCACAATATCGCCAACGTCAACACGCCCGGTTATACGCGACAGCAGGCGCTGTTCGCCGCGCGCCCGGGACTGTTCACCGGCGTGGGATTCGTCGGCCAGGGCGTCGACGTGACGACCGTGCAACGGATCTACAGCAATTTTGCCGTCACGCGCACACTGCAGTCGCAAGCGTCGAGCACCGAGGCCGACGCGAAGTCCAACGCGCTGTCCGACCTGGACGCGCTGTTCGGCGATGGCACGTCGGGACTCAACGTTTCGATGGATGCGTTCTTCGCGAGCGTCAACGCGGTGTCGCTCAACCCGGCCGACGCGCCCTCGCGCCAGCAGCTGCTGTCGTCGGCACAGTCGCTGGTGTCGAGCTTCCAGTCGTACGACCAGCAGATGACCGCGCAGCGCACATCGGTCAACCAGCAGATTTCCAATACCGTCGACACGGTGAACGGCTACGCGAAGCAGCTCGCGAGTCTCAACCAGCGAATCGCCGCGCAAACCGGCAACGGACAGGGCAAGGACCAGCCCAACGACCTGCTCGACCAGCGCGACGCGCTGGTTTCGCAGATCAACGCGCAGATCGGCGTGACGCCGGTCGTGCAAAGCGACAACAGCTTCAATCTGTTCCTGTCCAACGGCCAGGCGCTGGTGATCGGATCGACGGCGCAGACGCTCGTGGCAGCGCCCGGGACCGATGATCCGCAGAACATGCAGATCGGCCTCGCCAATGGTTCCGGCGTGCTGAATTTCGCCAGCGGCGACCTGACCGGCGGTGCGCTGTCGGGCCTGCTGACATTCCGCGACACGACGCTCAACAGCGCGCAGAACGAGCTCGGCCGCGTCGCCATCGTGCTCGGCGACGCCTTCAACGCCCAGCACGCGCTGGGCGTCGACCTCAACGGCAACCCGGGAGCTGCGTTCTTCAGCGTCGGCACGCCGACCGTGCAGGCGGCGACCACCAACACGGGCACCGGCGTGGTCGCGTCGCAGATCACCAACGCCAGCGCGCTGGTCGCCAGCGACTACACGCTGCGCTTCGACGGCACGAACTATGCGCTGACCCGCGAGTCCGACGGCACGACGACGAGCTACGCGTCGCTGCCGCAAATGGTCGACGGCATGACGATTTCGCTGGCGTCGGGCGCGATGGCCGCCGGCGACCGTTTCCGCATTTCGCCCACCGCCGGCGGCGCCAGCGGCCTCGGCGTGGCAATCACCGATCCTGCTGCCGTCGCCGCCGCGACACCGATCCGCACGGCGGCTTCAGCGACCAATGTGGGCAACGCGAGCCTCGCATCGGCGAGCGTCAGCGCCGGCTATCCGGCGGCGCCGCTCGCATCGCCGTTGACGCTGACCTACAACGCGGGCGCCGCGACGTTGTCCGGATTCCCCGCTGCCGCCGCGGTGACTGTCACGGTGAACGGTGTGCCGACGACCTATCCGCCCGCGACGCCGGTGCCGTACACCACCGGTGCGACCGTCAGCTTCGACAACATGAGCTTCGTCACCAACGGTACACCGGCCAACGGCGACACGTTCAGCGTCGCGCCCAACGGTGGCGGCGCCGGCGACAACAGCAACGCGCAACTGTTGGCGGCGCTGGCACAGGCGCAGCTGGTCGGCGGCACGACATCGCTCGACGGCGCCTACGGCCAACTCGTCGCGCGGGTGGGCACCGACACCAACCAGGCAGGCATCGAGCAGACGGCGCAGGCTACGATTCTCACGCAGGCGCAGGCGGCGCAACAGTCGATATCCGGCGTCAACCTCGACGAGGAAGCGGCGAACCTGCAGCAGTTCCAGCAGGCGTACCAGGCGGCCAGCAAGCTCATGGCGATCGCCTCCACGCTGTTCAACAGCGTGCTCGCCATCATGGCGTGAGCACCTGATCATGCGCGTCAGCACTTCCCAGATCTACGCGCTCGGCGCGGAGTCGATCGGCAAGACGCAATCGGAGCTGCTGCAGACCCAGCAGCAGATCGCGTCGATGCGGCGGATCCTGACGCCGTCCGACGACCCGATCGGCGCGGCCACCGCCGTCGGCGTGCGCCAGACGCAGGCGGGCACCGACCGCTACGACAGCAGCATCGCGACCGCCAAGGACGCGCTCGGGCAGAACGACACCACGCTGACAGCCATCGTCAACCTGCTGCAGAACGCTCGCACCACGACGATCTCCGCCGGCAACAGCACGCTCAACGATTCCGACCGCGCGACGCTGGCCAACGACCTTTCGCAACAACTGCAGCAGTTGCTCGGGCTGGCCAACAGCAAGGACGGCAACGGCAACTACACGTTCTCCGGTTTCCAGGTGAACGCGCAGCCGTTCGTGAGCACGGCATCGGGCGTCATGTACAACGGCGATTCCGGCGTGCGCAGCGTACAGGTCGCAGCCGGCCGCTCGATGCCGATCAGTGTCGCCGGCGATGCGCTGTTCCTCGACAATGCGACGGGCAACGGCACGTTCACCGCCACTGCGGCCGCGGCGAACACCGGCACGGCGATAGTGGGCGCGACGCAGGTGGTCAACGGCGCGACCCCCAGTGGCGACGCGTACCAGGTCAATTTCAACGTCGCCGGCGGCGTGACGACCTACGATGTCGTCGACACGACCAGCGCCACGACGGTGTCCACCGGCAACGCCTACACAACCGGCAACGCGATCGCCGTCGGAGGCATGCAGTTCACGCTGACCGGCGCACCGGCGTCGGGCGACAGCATCGCGGTCGCACCTGCGGCGAAGCAAAGCGTGTTCGACACGCTGTCCAATCTCGTCGCCGCGCTCAATACCTCCGCGGGCGACGACGTGAGTCGCGCGCAGCTTTCCAACCGGCTGGCCGATGGCTTGCAGAACCTCAACCAGGCGCTCGAGAACGTGATGACGCACCAGGCGCAAGGCGGCGCGCAGTTGAGCGAGCTCGATTCGCTGTCGAGCATCGATGCGAGCCGCACGATCGCCTACTCGTCGACGCTGTCGCGGATCGAGGACCTAGACTACGCGAAAGCGACCACGCTGTTTTCGCAACAGCAACTCGCGCTGGAGGCGGCACAGAAATCCTTCCTCAGCGTGTCCGGGCTGTCGCTGTTCAAGGACATGTAATGCCGCGGCTTCGCGCGCGCCACGCATAAGGCAGGCCCCGATGTCCGTCAATCCTTCCTCGATCGCGCGCCAGGCATTGCGCCGGCTGGCGGAGCAGAAAATTCCGCCGACACCGGAAAACTACACACGCGCCTACTTCGAAATTGCGTCACCCGGTGCGGGTGCGGGCGAACTGTCGCCACTCGCATTGCTACGCGGCGTGGTCACCGACATCGAATCGCGCGACGGCGGCAGGAATCCGGATTGCGAAGGTATCCGCGCGGCGCTCGACATCGGCGACTGGGATGCGGCGCAGGCATCGCTGCGGCGGCTGATCGACGGCGGTGGCGTGCGCTGGGGATCGCTGCTGCACGATCTTTTCCAGCAGCTGGATGCGCGCACGCCCGGCGTCACCGCCGCGCGCAAGCGCGATGCGCTGACACACGTGCTGAGCGCCTTCGGCGCCACGCCGGAGGTGCTGCGCGCGCGGCTGCGCGGCCTCGTCGATAGCTGGAGTGCAGGCGGTGCGGTGACCGAGGAAGCGGTCGCGGCGATCGCGCGTGCCGCCGCCGACGCCCCTGCGCAAAGTGCCGAACAGTCGGCTGCCGAGACCGCCGCGAGTGTCGTGCCTGCGGGAGAGCCCACGGCAGCGGCGACTTCCGCTGCGGCTGCGACTGCTGCTGCTGCTGCGACGGAGGCTGAAAAGGAGGACAACACGCAGGAACTGCACAAGGGCCTGTTGCGCATCGTGCACGTGCTGACCACCAATGTCGCGGAGATGCTGGGCGACGACCCGTGGCTGCAGGGACAGTTCAAGGCAGTGGCGGAAATCGCGGCAGGACCGCTCGACCACCAGCAGATCGTGCGTCTCGAGCGCGCGTTGCGCGAAATCGTGTTCCGCCAAAGCACGCTGAAGCAGAGCATGGACGAGGCCAAGACCGCGCTGCGCGCGATGACGGCGACCTTCATCGACCGGTTGGCGATGCTTGCCGCCGACGCCGGCGAACACAGCGAGCGGCTGGACCGCTACGCCGCCGAGATCGAGCGCACGCAGGACCTCGGCCAATTGTCG
>DATCFA010000365.1:0-3309 GCA_036509805.1 Casimicrobiaceae bacterium | reverse complement strand
TACGGGCGCAAGTACGACAACGCATTCTGGAACGGAACGCAGATGGTGTTCGGCGACGGCGACGGCGATCTTTTCAACCGCTTCACGGCGTCGCTCGACGTCATCGCGCATGAATTGACGCACGGCGTCACCGGCGACGAGGTCAATCTCGTCTATGTCGGCGAGTCGGGTGCGCTCAACGAATCGGTGTCCGACGTGTTCGGCTCGCTGGTCAAGCAGTACGCGAGAAAGCAGACGGCGGCCGAGGCCGACTGGTTGATCGGCGCCGAGCTCTTGACGGCGAAGGTGCATGGCGTCGCGCTGCGCTCGCTGAAGGCGCCGGGTACGGCGTTCGACGACCCGGTGCTCGGCAAGGACGACCAGCCGGCGACGATGGCGGGCTACGTGCAGACGTCGGCGGACAATGGCGGCGTGCACACCAACTCGGGCATTCCCAATCACGCGTTCTACCTGGCTGCCATCGCCATCGGTGGCCACGCGTGGGAAAAGGCCGGGCGCGTCTGGTACGAGACGCTGCGCGACCCGGTGCTGCGTGCGACGGCGACGTTCGCGCAGTTCGCCGACCGCACGATCGCCAACGCCGACCACCTGTTCGGCGCCACGACGCGCAAGGCCGTGGTCTCCGCGTGGACCCAGGTCGGCGTGGCCATCACCCGCGCATGAAGATCGAGTTCAGCGTCGAGGGCGGGCTCGCGCACTTCCCGCGCTTGCGCAAGCCGGTGACCATCGACGCCGCGACGTTGCCGCCGGCGCACGGCGCACGCCTGAGGAAGCTCGTCGACAACGCGCGGTTCTTCGACGCAACACCCGCCGCGGCCCCGGCGGCGGCGCGCGACGCGCAGTGCTACACGATCGCTGTCGAGGACGGCGCGCGCCGGCGCACGTTGCAAGTCAGCGAGCCGATCGCCGATGCGCCGATGCGCGACCTCGTCAACGAGCTCGTCGCCTGCGCCGACGATGCGCGGCGCGCGCATCCGGGGACCGCTTGAGTGCGCGTGGCCGTGCGTTGCCGCTGCTCGCGCTGCTGCCGTGGGTCGCCGCCGGCTGCGTGTCGATGCCCGCCGCGACGATCGTCGACGGCATGCCGGTCGATGCGTTCATCGACGACCTGAAGGCGCAACTGCGCGAAGTGCACTGGCATGTACGCGGCAACGTGCACGGCTGCGACGCCGCGCTGCGCGAAGTGGACCTGCGCGATGCCAGCATCACGCTGGTGATGGACCGCATCGAGCAGGCCGACGCCGGCGCGTCGGTGAAGCTGGTGGCCGTGCCGCTCGCCGGTACGTTGCTCACGCCTTCGCTCAGCACGGACGCGAAGCGCAGCAACACGCAACAGTTGACCGTCAAGCTCGCCATTGCCGGCGACGCGCCAATTGTCGACTTCGATCACGCCAATGCCGCGAGCGCGCCGGTGGCGCAGGCGGTCAACGCCGCGATCGACGGATTCATGCGCGCAGACACCGGCGCGCCGTGCGTGCACCTCGCGTCGCTGAAGCTCGAGCTCGTCGTCGACGTCCAGCGCGTGGCGGGCGGCGGTTTCAAGGTTGTCGTGCCCGCAATTGCGATCAATGCGGAGGCGACGCAACGCAACGTCAACACGCTGACGCTCGATTGGGCGCACATCGAATCGCACGCGCTGCGCGCGCCGTGACCGATCGCCCACGTCAGATGCCTAGCCACTCCATCACGCGGCGCTCGACGGCCGCATCGGGCGCGACGAATCCCTTGTAGCCGGTGGCGGCCAACACGCGCTGGCCGGCGTCGTTCTGCGCGAGCCCGACGAGCACGTCGCGGATGTGCTCGAGGTCGGCCGCGGGAAGCTTGGTGGAACCGATGATCTGCTTGATCGGCACCGGCACCGACTTCGCATACACCTTCCCGCCCTTGTCGGTCCATTGCTTGATCACGGCGTTCGACGCCGTGACGCCGTAGTCGGCGAATCCCTTGTCGATGTAGAACGGCACCGCGTCCTGGTAGCGTGTGTTCATCACTTTCACGTCGCCCGGCGCGAACTTCGCGTTGCGCAACATCGCGTTGACCATCGCCCAGGTGATCGAGTCGCGCTCGGGTGTGACCAGCGAATGCCCCTTGAGGGCGGCAAACGACCCGAGCGGTGTATCCGCCTTGCCCAGCACCGCAGCCGTGTACTCGGTATAGCCGGTCGTCCACGCGATCGCCTTGTAGTGCCCGGTCTTGATCGCCTCCAGCGCCACATGCGCCGGATGGATGTATGCGATGTCGTATTGCTGCGCCGCGAGTCCTGCGCGCTCGTCGTTGTACGACGGCACCAGCACGACGCGCACGTTGCGCTTCAGCGCCCGGCCCAGCGCTTCGGCAAGCGGCTCGAACTTGTCGCGGATTTCCTTCGGCGTCGCCTGGTAGGTGACGCCCTCGGTCACGCTGAAAACGAGATCGGGCGCCTGCGCGAACGCGCCGGGGGTGCCGAGCGTGGTTGCGATGGCGATGGCCGCGGTCGCAGCCATTCGATGACAAAGGCGGGAAAACTCGAATTTCATCGTGAGAATGATGTTGATAAGCACGTTGCAGACGCGCGCCGCAACACGCGCCGAGCGCCGTCGCGAGTGTTCGCTGCGGCAGACAGACTGGAATGCAAGCACATGTTGTGCCGATGTCGCCGGCCCGACGACTGTGCGACACTGACAGCGGGAGAGCGCCAGGATCCCCCGGGACATTACACGACTTCGCATGCCATGACCTTGCTGATCGCCGCGATCGCGATACCGGTATTGCTCGTGCTGGTGTTTTCGCTGCTTGCCGTGCACTGCGTGCGCCGGCGCCGCGTCATCTCGACGGTGTTGTCGGCGCTTGTGTCGGTGCTGTTTGTCGTGGTCGCGGTCGGCGTGATGCTGGCCGGCGGTAACCTGCTGTCGTGGTCGCGGCTTTCGGCAGAATCGCCCGCGGCGGTGCTCACGTTCGCGCGCACCGGCGAGCGCGCGTTCGACACCCAGGTCGTGTTTGCGGACGGGCGGTCCCAAAAGGTCGCGCTGCGAGGTGACGAATGGCAGGTCGATGCCAAGCTGCTCAAGTGGAAACCCTTCGCGTCGCTGCTCGGATTCGACACGTTGTACCGGCTCGAGCGCATCAGCGGGCGCTACGCCGACATCGACGCCGAGCGCGCAGCACCCCACACCGTCGAGCCGCTGCACGCTGCCGACCAGTTCGACCTGTGGACGCTCGTGCGTGCGGCGCATCCGCATGTGCCGTGGATCGATGCGCTGTACGGCAGCGCCGTGTACCTGCCGATGGCCGATGGCGCGTCGTTCGCCGTCAGCGTCGGGATGGACGGCC
>DATCFA010000364.1:0-3552 GCA_036509805.1 Casimicrobiaceae bacterium | reverse complement strand
CGGCTCGAAGGCATGGAGGCGCACGCACGCACCGCCGACGATCGCCTTGCCAAGTACTTTCCCGGCGAGCCGTTCGACAAGGGCGAAGCGGTCGGCGCATGAGCGTGCTGTCGCTGTTCGACCTGGCCGGCCGCGTCGCGCTGGTCACCGGCGCCAGCTCCGGCATCGGCCGCGCGATCGCCGAGGCGCTGGCAGAAGCCGGAGCGCGCGTCGTGCTGGTGGCAAGGCGCGCCGCCGAGCTCGAAGCGGCGCGCGCGGCGATCGCCACCCACGGCGGCAACGCCACCACGCTGTGCTGCGACCTTGCCGACCGCGACGCGCTCGCCGCCTGCGCGCAGGCCGCCGCGCAGCCGTTCGGCGCGCCGGACATCGTCGTCAACGCCGCCGGCATCAACGTGCGCAAGCCGATGCTCGACGTGAGCGGCGACGACTGGGATCGCGTGCTCGCAATCAACCTCGACGCGCCGTTCCTGCTGTCGCAACGGCTGGCGCCGGCGATGATCGCGCGCGGCTTTGGACGCATCATCAATATCGCGTCGCTGCAGTCGGTGCGCGCGTTCGCCAACAGCGGCCCCTACGGCGCTTCCAAGGGCGGTATCGTGCAACTGACGCGCGCGCAGGCCGAGGCCTGGTCGCGCCAGGGTGTGAATGCCAACGCGATCGCCCCCGGATTCTTCCCCACGCCGCTCACCGCGCCGATCGTCGCCGACACCGCGCGCTGGCGCGCCGCAGCCGAGCATACGTTCGCCGGGCGCAACGGCGAGCTCGCCGACCTGGCCGGCACGGCGATTTTCCTCGCCAGCCGCGCATCGGACTACGTGACCGGCCAGACGATATTCGTCGACGGCGGGTTCACCGCGGGATGAAGGCGCTCGTCTACACGGCACCGAATGAAGTCACCTACCGTGACGAGGCGCCGCCGCTGCGCGCGGCAGGCGATGTGCTGCTGCGTATCGATGCCGTGGGCATCTGCGGCTCCGACCTGCACGCCTATCATGGCCGCGACCCGCGCCGCGTGCCGCCGCTGATACTGGGCCACGAGCTCGCAGCGCGCGTGCTCGAAGGCCCCGGTGCAGGACGGCGCGTCACCGTCAATCCGCTGATCACCTGCGGCCACTGCGAATACTGCCGGCAAGGCCGCGACAACGTGTGTGTCAACCGCACGATGATCGGCATGACGCGCGCCGGCGGCTTCGCCGAGTTGATGACCACGGCGGCGGCCAGCGTGATCGACATCCCGCAGGACATGAGCGCGCGCAGTGCCGCGCTCACCGAACCTGCGGCGACGGCGCTGCATGCGATCAATCTCGCGATGCGCGCGCTCGCCCGCCCGCTGGCGGAAGGCAACGCGCTGGTGCTGGGCGGTGGCGCCGTCGGCCTGCTGTCGGCGCTGCTGCTCGCAAGCTATGGCGTACGCGACGTCGCGCTGGCCGAGACGAACCCGTTGCGACGTGCGTCGGCCGCGCGCGCCGGCGCGCTGCGCGCCTACGATCCTGCGACACACACGACGCCCGCGGCGAGCGTGGAGCTCGTCGTCGACGCGGTCGGCGCCGCCATAACGCGCAATGCGGCGCTCGCCGCCGTCAAGCCGGGCGGCGTGGTGATGCACATCGGCCTCGCCGACTGGGCCAGCGAAATCGACATGCGCAAGCTGACGCTGGCCGAAGTCACGCTGATCGGCACGTACACCTATACGACCGCGGACCTGCGCGCGGCGGCGGCGGCGCTGCACGCGGGCGCATTCGGCGACTTGGGATGGGTCGAGGAGCGACCGCTGGCCGACGGCGCCGCGGCATTCCGCGACCTGCACGAAGGCCGCAGCGCCGCGGCGAAGATTTTGCTGAGGCCGTGATGCGCCGACCGACGCCCCCGCCTCCCCCGGCCACGCGCGCATGAGTACCATCGTGTTCGACGGCGTCAGCCGCGAATTCACGCGCGACGGCAAGACGTTTCCCGCGCTCGAGAACGTGAGCTTCCGCGTCCACGACCGCGAGTTCGTCGCCATCGTCGGCCCTTCCGGTTGCGGCAAGACCACGTGCCTGCGGATGGCGGCAGGGCTCGAGTTCCCGACGTCGGGCACGGTGAGTGTCGGCGATCGGCCGGTGACCCGGCCGGGACCCGACCGCGCCGTCGTGTTCCAGCAGTTCGCGTTGTTCCCGTGGAAGACCGTCTACGCGAACATCGATTTCGGCCTGCGCGGCAAGGGCGTTGCCGAGGCAACACGCCGCGCGCGCATCGCCGCACTGGTCGAGCTGATGGGATTGCAGGGCTACGAGTCCGCGTATCCGCACCAGCTATCGGGCGGCATGCAGCAGCGTGTTGCGATCGCGCGCAGCTACGTGCTCGACCCCGACGTGCTGCTGATGGACGAGCCGTTCGGCGCGCTCGACGCGCAGACGCGCGTCGTCATGCAGGAAGAGCTGATCAAGCTCGCGCGCGTCAATCCGCGCACCGTGCTGTTCATCACGCACGCGGTCGACGAAGCCGTCTACCTCGCCGATCGCGTCGTCGTGATGACGCGCCGTCCCGGGCGCATCCGCGAAATCATCGACGTAGCACCCGTGCGCGCGGCGGAGAACTGGAACCGCTACGACCGCACCGAGGAAGTCATGGACCAGGAATCGTTCGTGCATTTGCGCACGCACATCTGGCGGCTGCTGCGTGGCGAGCAGCAGTCTGAAACACCCGTGCAGTCAACAACAGGAGGAGACGCATCATGAGAAGCAGGGTCGCGGCACTCGCAGCAAGCATTGCATTCGGATTCGGCGCCGCCGGCGGCGCCGTTGCGCAGACGACGGAAATCAAGATCAGTTACCAGCCGGCGCTCTACTGGTCGTTGCCGTTCTACGTCGCCGCCGAAAAGGGCTGGTACGCGGAACTGGGATTGAAGCCGGTGTTCAGCACGTTTCCCGCCGGCGTGCCGCAGATCGCGGCGTCCGCGTCGAAGTCGTGGGACGTCGGTGGCACCGGCTCGGTGCCCGCGACGCTCGGCGCCGTGCGCTACAGCCTGCTGACGATCGGCATCACCAACGACGAGTCCTACGCGAATGCATTGCTCGCCACCGCCAAGTCCGCCGAGGGCTTCATGCACAACCCGGCGTCGATCAAGGGGCAGACGATCGTGCTGACGGCCAACTCCACCGGCGATTACGCCGTGCAGTCGTGCCTCGCCAAATGGGGCATCAAGAAGTCCGACGTCACGCTGAAGAGCATGGGCCAGGCCGAAGTGATCTCCGCGATGTCGAGCGGCAACGCCGAACTGGGCGGGCTATGGGCGCCGAACACCTACACGATGGAAGAAAAGACCGGCGCCAGGCAGATCTGCTCGGGACGCGATGCCGGCGCAGCGGTGCCGGGCTCGCTGATCGCGCGCGCCGACTACGCGAAGGAACACCCGCAGGAAGTGGCGAAGTTTCTCGCCGTCTACCTGCGTGCATGGAAGTGGATGAAGACGCACAAGCCGGAATCGATCGCGATGATGAAGAAGTTCTACGACCAGGGCGGCGTGACCATCAGCGATGCATCGATGAAGGCCGAATTCAACACGCGTCC
>DATCFA010000363.1:0-4163 GCA_036509805.1 Casimicrobiaceae bacterium | reverse complement strand
GCATCAGCGATTCGGCGAGCGCGAGTCTTTGGCGCCCGCGATTATCCGATTCTAGCCAGCTCATCAGATGTGTCAACATTTTTTCCCACGTCTTTGCGTCCGCCGAAGTTGCAGTCTTGCCAGACCAATGGCGATTTCCATTTCGGATATGCTCAATTGCGCGCGGCCGCGCCGGCGTTGTTGAGTTCATAGTGTCAACACCTGGCGCCACGCGTGTCAACCGTTTCCACCAGAGATTGAAGAACACCTACGGGAATGAAACGTGAACCCCGCTTCATTGACGCTCGACCCCGCGACGACCGCGTTGGTCTTGATCGACCTGCAAAACGGCATCGTCGCGATGGACGTGCACCCGCAATCCAGTGCTGAGGTTGTCACGGGCGCGAAGCAGCTCGCGCAGACGTTTCGTGCGACGAACGCGCCGGTCGTGCTCGTCACCGTTGGCGGCTCGCCGGAGGGCAAGGACATGCTCGCGCCCATCGCCGACGCGGCGCCGCCCGTAGCGGGCCCGCGTCCCGCCAACTGGGCAGCGATCGTCGAGGAGCTCGATCCGCAACCCACCGACCTGCGGATCCGAAAACGCCAATGGGGCGCGTTCTACGGTACCGAGCTCGACCGCCAGCTTCGACGCCGGCACATTCGCACGACCGACGAAGTGCTGGCTGCATTGCGCGCTGGCTGAACGACGGGGTCGCGCAAGCGACTTGCAACGCGTTGGCATGAACACGGTCGCGCTGCCGCAACCGCACGCCGTTATCCGGAGCAAATCGACATGGAACGACCGAGCATTGCCATCATCGACGACTACCAGTCGCTCGCCCTCTCGCAGGTGGACTGGAGCAGCATCGCCGCGCGCGCCGATATCACCGTCTTCACCAAGCCTTTGCGCGACGAGAACGAGATCGCGGACAAGCTGGCGCCGTTCAGCGTCATCGTGCTGCTGCGCGAGCGCACCGCCTTTCCCGCGCGTCTCATCGAGCGGCTGCCCAATCTAAAAATGATCGCCATGACCGGCAATCGCGCGTCGACGCTCGATCTCGCCGCGTGTGCGGCGCGTGGCATCCTGGTCTCGCACACCGACGCCACTCCTTCTTTTTCGACGCCGGAACTGGCGTTTGCGCTGATGCTCGCGTGCGCGCGCTCGCTTCCGCGCGCGCACGCGAATGCGGCGACGGGGCGCTGGCAGGAAGGCCTTCCGTTGGGCGTCGCGCTGGCCGGCAAGCGGCTGGGCATCGTCGGCCTGGGCCGATTGGGTTCGCGGGTTGCGCACTACGGCAAGGCGTTCGACATGGATGTCGTCGCGTGGAGCACCAACCTCACCGACGAGAAGGCGGCCAGTCGGGGCGTCAAGCGTGTCGACAAGCACACGCTGTTCGAGGCATCCGACGTGATCTCGGTTCATCTGGGTCTGTCCGAACGCTCGCGCGGCATTATCGGCGCGCCCGAGTTCGAGGTCATGAAGCAGGGCGCCATCTTCGTCAATACGTCGCGCGGCGCGCTGGTCGACGACGCCGCCCTCCTCACCGCGTTGCGCAGCGGTCGCATCGTCGCAGGACTCGACGTGTTCGACGTCGAGCCGCTGCCCGCAGGCCATCCGCTGACGACGCTTCCCAACGTCGTGTTGACACCGCATCTCGGTTTCGTCGTCGCGGAATCGTTCAGGAATTTCTACACGCAGAGCGTCGAGAACATCCTCGCCTACCTCGACGGCGCGCCCATCCGGATTTCAGTGGCGTAATGGCAACGCCGATGCGCATCGTCGATTCGCAAGTGCACATCTGGGCGGCCAGCACGCCTGAACGCCCGTGGCCGCCGCGTCACGCCGCGCAGCGCGAGATTCCGCTGGGCGCAGACGAGCTGCTGCAGTCGATGGACGCAGCGGGCGTTGACGGCGCCATCCTCGTGCCGCCTTCGTGGGAAGGCGAGCGCAATGATTTGGTGCTGGCCGCTGCAGCCGCCCATCCGGATCGTTTCGCTGTCATGGGGCGTGTCGATCCGGACGATCCTTCGACGCCGGAGCGCATCGCCACGTGGCGCGCACAGCCAGGCATGCTCGGACTTCGGTTCAGCCTGCATCGTCCCGGGCTTGCCGAATCGCTGGCCACCGGCAACATGGACGCGGTCTTTCGCAGCGCCGAAGCGCACGACGTTCCCATCATGTTGCTGGTGCCGCACACCGGGATGCATCACATCGACGCCGTTGCCGCGCGCTACCCGGGACTGCGACTCGTTCTCGATCATCTGGGGATACCGAGCTCGGTGCCTGCCGCCGAACGATTCACGCGACTGGACGAGCTGCTGAAGCTCGCGCGCCACGCCAACGTCGCGGTCAAGGCATCGGCATTACCCGCGCTGGCTGAGGACGAATACCCGTATCGCAGCCTTCACGCGCCGATGCGCCGCGTGTGCGACGCCTTCGAGTCGCGGCGCGTTTTCTGGGGCAGCGACCTCTCGCGGCTGCCGTGCACCTATCGCCAGGCAGTCACGCAAATCGCCCAAGAAATGCCATGGCTAAGCGAGGACGACAAGCACTGGATCATGGGTCGCGGCGTGTGCGAATGGCTGGACTGGAAACGATGATGAGCTTCCCCGCACATGTCCATCCAGCCGCACACGCCGTCATTCCCGCGAAAGCGGGAATCCAGCGTCGTTGACGTTGGCCCAGATGCGCTGGGTGCAGAGGCACGCGGTCTGGATAACGAAGCCACCGCAGCGCTGGCGGCGCGGGCAGCAGACTGGGTTTTCCCGGATCAGGCGCTGGCGATCGAACGCCACGCGAATATCGCGAACAGCGCGGACGTTGCAGCCAGCGATCCGGTTCGCGTTACATGCCGGCTCGACATCTGCGGCGCGACCAAATTGCCTAACCCGCGCCGCGCAGGATTTTCCGGGCCCGCCGCGCGAACATGGCGAGCGCCTCGGCGCGCGGGTATCCGAACAAGCGGGACGCGAGCCGGATCGAGCGCCGCATTTGCGGAATGTAGTTCGGGTCAAGGGTCTGCATTCGTCGATACACTCTCCAGAACGCCGGCCGGTCGAGTTCGTAGAGCACGCGGGTGGTCTTGCCGAGCCGATGGAGCAAGGCGCCCTTCCTTGCGGAAGTCAGTTCGCCGTCCCGGCGCCAGATCGCCTCGACCTGGAATGCGTCCTCGGCCCAGTCACGCATGAAGGCGGCAGGATCGCGCTTGGACAGGTTCTGTCCACCGTGGATGACTCGGTAATCGGCGCCAACTCCGGGAACATGCCGGAGCTGTCCCCCGCAGCGCAGCGCATCGAACAGGAAACGACCATCCTGGACGATCGGCAGGCTGGTATTCCAGCCCCCGATACGGTCGACGATCTCGCGGCGATACAACAACGCTGCCGGAGGGGCCCAGAAGTCCCGCATGACAGCAATCTCCGGCACCGCATGCACGTCTTCGCACCGGCGCGAATGCGTCTCGCCGCGAATAAAACTTCCGGACGGTGACTCGACGAGTTTCTGCCAGTCGGTGTACGCGATGTCGGCCCCCGAAAATTCCAGCGACTCGAATTTCGACCGCAGCGCATCCGGTCGCAGCAGATCATCCGCGTCGAGATACTGCAAATACCTGCCGCTCGCGAGCTCGGTTCCCCGATTGCGCGCGGCGCTGACACCACGATTCGGACCCGACTCGCCTATCAGTTTTCCCTTCAGGCGACCGCGGTAGCGGTCGATGATCTCGGCGGTCGCGTCGGTCGAGCCGTCGTCGATGACAATCAACTCGAAAGCGCGAAACGTCTGCGCCAGCACGCTGTCTATCGTCTCGCCAAGAAAGCGCGCTGCGTTGTAGCACGGGATGATGACGGAGACCGGCGGAGCGCTCGAGTCGTCCACCGTTACCTGCTGCCGCGTCAGTTCAGCACCCTGCCGTACATTTTCCGTCGGCGTCGAACTCCATGGTCTTGCCGGAGAGCGGAATGTAGGCGGGCATCTTGACGGCCTTCATGTAGGCTTCGGTCTTGCTTCCAGGCCGAACCTTGCCGCCGACGGTGCCGACTTCATTGGCGTGTGACGGGATCACCGAATTGGGCTTCACGAGCTCGTTGACTACATAGGCAGCCTCGGCCGGGCCGGTGGTGAAGCCATCGCCCATGTTCATGACCGCGAGCTTGGCGTGGTAGTAGTCCCGCACGACCATCTC
>DATCFA010000362.1:0-4354 GCA_036509805.1 Casimicrobiaceae bacterium | reverse complement strand
TAGCTCGACACCGCGGCCATCAGGCCGAGGAACAGCGCGGCGAGCACGCCACCGACGAGCACCGCGCCGATGCGCAACGCGACCTGAGTCACTACCGGATCGGTGGTCGACAGCCCGTTCATCAGCGACGGCCATGCGTTGGCGAACGACAGCAGCATCGCCACGAAGACGGTGACGCCGGTGGCCACGCCGGCGCGCATGTCGGTGCGTGCGCGCGTGAAGTTGCGCACGCCGAGGAACAGTGCGGCGAGACCTGCGCATGCGAGCAGGATTCCCGCAGCCATCCTGGCGCTCGCCCATTGCCCGTCGCGCGCCTGCTCGGCGCGCAGCCATGCTTCGGGAATGAACACCGCGCGCCCCGAGCTCGTCACCTCGTCGCCGTCGACGGCAACCTGCACGCGCGCCTCGCCGTCCTTGCCGACTGGAATGCGCGGGTCCGACCACAGGAATGTCCAGTCGGTGCGCGCGGGTCGCTTGTGGTCGCTGGCGCCGATCAGCTTCAGCGTCGACGGATCGACACCGAAGCGTGCGCTGACCTCGGCGTCGGCGCGCTTCTGCGCATCCGCGCGCGAAAGCGACGCACCCGCGCGCGCTTCGGGCAGCACGTGGATCACCTGGCGGATGCTGCCGTCGCCGTTGACGCTCACGCGCCATTCCTCCGCGCGGTCGACGACGTCGCCGCCGAAGCGCGCATAGCGCACCGCCCACAACGGGCCCGGCAGCGAGTGGCCGACAACGGCGCGATAGATGTCGCGGCTGCCCTCCTGCCAGACGAAGCGGTGCGCCGTCCATTGCGACGCGTCGTCGCTTGCCAGGTGGATCGTTTGCGAACGCGTCCATCCGTCGGGCAGCGTGACCCCGCGCGCGACGAGCGCCGCATCCGCGGCCTGCGCCGCCGCGGCGCGCGACAACGGCAAGCCACCGACGTCCGCCTTGAACGGCGCCGTCGCAAGCCACGCGATCAATCCGGCGATGCCGAGCCACGGCAGCAGGCGCGCAAAGGTCCTGGCGCGCGGCGACGGCCCGTCGGCTGTCGGTTCGGCGACGCGCTCGTCGGCGGTCGCGACATCGTCACGCCGCCATGCGGCATTGCGCAGCGCGTCGGGCAATTCGCACCATTGTCCCGCCTGCACGCGCCGCAGCAGCGCGACGCCGAGCGGAACGAGCCCCGCGGCGACGATCAGCGCGCGTTGCAGCCACGCACCCGGCGCATCGACGAGAAACAGCGGTATGGCGAACAGCGACAGGTCGAAGCACGCGTGCAGGATGATCGTCGGCATCAGGCCGAAACGCAGGAAGATCGCCGCCCAGATCATCGCCGGCACGATGAGCTCGACCAGCCGCGAGTACGACGGGAATCCCGGGTAGTTGGCGTGCGCGGCGCCGAACACCACGGCCTGCAGCACGAATGCGATCGCGATGCCCAGCGACTTCTTGCCGTAGCGCGCGCCGATCAGCGCGCCCAGGCTCAGCGGCACCGCGCGAAACAGGCACTCCTCCATGAAGCCCGCCTGCAGCGACAGCGCGATCGGCGCCAGCGCCGGAACCGCCGATGCCAGCACGTTCGGGTCGGTCATCTCCGACGACGGCTGCCACCAATGCAGGTACTTGTTGGTGAAGTAGTAGAACAGCGCGACCAGCGCCATCGCCAGCGGCACGAACAGGTAGCCGCCCAACGTGCGCCCGAGCGTTTGCAGCGATGCGCCGCCTTCGCGCGACCACAGCTTCCACAGTTGCGGCTGCCAGCCGAATGCCACGCGGCTCAGTCCCTCGGCCGTCATGAACACGAGGCCGTAGCCCAATGCGCCGGCGAGCATCACCGCGATGGCGCCGCCGATCTGGTGCGCCCAGAACGTGCTCTCCGCCTGCGCGGTGTCGAACGAAAACCAGGCGCCGGTGGTGGCGGCCAGCAGCATCAGCCCCATCAGGCCCCCGACCACTGCGCCCGCGGTAAACGACGGCCTGGGCAGCAGCATCCGCTTGCGCGCAAGCCACAGCGCTGCGACGATCAGTCCGCCGATGCCGTACACCAGCCCGGCGAACAGCGTCGCCACGTTGGCGATCGTGTCGTTCGCGCTGCGCAGCTCAGCGTAGCGGCGCGCGAACGCGTCGGGAATGAACACGTAATGCTGCACGGCGACGAGCTCGTCGCCGGCGGTGCCCAGCCGCAGCCGTATGCGCGCTTCGTTGAGCCGCTCGTCGCGCTGGTAGGTGAACACGCGGTCGACGCGTCCCGAAGGCTGCGTGAGCTCCGACTGCTCGAGATATTTCCACGCGTCGAAATCCACACCCCAGTCGGCGTGCGCGCGCGCTTCGGCGATCTGGCGCGCGGCGTCGGCGGCGATTGCCTTGGTGGCCGGATCGTGCACGTAGGTTTCGGCGACACGCCGCCCGAACCCGTACGGCTTGCCCGCCGGCGTCAGGTGGATGGTGACCTCGGGTATCTCGCCCACCTTGAACAGGCGCACGTCCCACACATACGGCGAATACAGGTCGCCGCGCACCAGCTCGGCGAACGCCGGCTTGCCGCCGCCTTCCAGCTCGACGTAGTTCTGCGTCGAGCCATCGCTGCGGAACTGCACGGCGGCACGCGCATCGGCGGGCGCCAGCGCCAATTTCGCGGCGAGCGTGCGCGCCGCGCCGATCGCTTCTTCGCGCGACATCGATATGTCGACGTTGACCAGCGGGATCGCCGTCGGGAAAAGCTTCCATGCGAGCGCCAGCGCGCATAGCGCGAGCACTCCATAGGACACCCAGAAAGCGGGGCGACGGAACAGGCGCGCGCCCGGCAATGCGTATGCAGTCATTACGTCTCCATGCAAGGTCGATGCGCCGTCGATTCGTGCGGTCAATCGCGCACTTGTATCACACCGCGCGCGGCAAGGTCGTCGATGTCGATGTCGCTGCGCGCGAGCCGCCCGCGCAAAACCTCGCGCGTGTGCTGCGCGAGCAGGGGTGGCGCGCGCGCGTAGTCCGGCGGCGTCGCGGACAGCGCGAACGGCAGCCCCACCTGCGCGACCTCGCCCGCCAGCGGGTGCGGCATGTCGATGCGCAGCCCGCGCGCGGCGAGCTGCGGATCGGCAAACACCTGGTCGAGCGTGCTGTCTCGATTGCTTCGATCTGGCAGAAGTAGAACGGGTAGTCGCGCAGCGGCAGCGTCCCGTCGCGGCCCTGTTACCAGTGTCGCGTCGGCACAAGGTACGGCGTTTCGACGATCAGGGACTTGGGTGTGGCCATCGGCTGGAGGATACCTTGCGGCTACACCGGTTCGGGTGGCTCGGCCAGATGGAAAGAGACTGGAAGCATGGCGCCGTCCAGCATGGCAAGCGTCCGCTCGTCAATGCCGTGTCCCGCGAAACGTTCGCGCCATTTGCTGACCACTGCCAGCATCGCATCCACGCTTGCGCGCGCATCGTCGAAGCGCATGCCGAACACATCGCTTCGTGACAGCAGGTTGTAGAGGCTCGCCGCCCTGCCATGGCTGCCCACGGTGAGCGCCAGGTCCCGGCGCTCCTGTGAAACCAGCGCCACGGGCACGATGTCGTATGCCGGCGAGAGCCGCCATCCATTGCCGTCATTGAGCAGCGCATGGTTGCGTGGATGGTCATCGGTATTGGTGACCATCGCGTTGAAAACCATGCGACGAAACAATTCGCGGCGGTCCTCGTCACCATTGCTCGACCACCGGCGCAACTCGTCGGCCAGCAGCAGGTACGACCATCGTTCACGGCCGAAGTAGCCGTCTTCGGCGTCGATCACCGTAAGGCCCGAGACCAGCCCGTATCGCGCATACGCGTCGGCATCTTGCACCCAATGGCGGTCGAAGCGCTCCAGCATCAGCACATCCACGTTGCCCACGCGTTCGAGCCTGGTGCCGCACACGTTCAATCCGGCTTCGCGCGCAAGCTCGAGTGTCGCGAACTCGATACGCTGCATGTTGTGGCGGTCGCCTTTTTCCGGAAGCTTGGCGAGCCATATCCTGTGCCCGTCTGCAACAGTGACCTTGGGACGTGCGCCACCCATGCTGGTGCCGGGCTCCAAATCCTCCAGGATTTCGTGCGGCAGGCGGCCATGCTCTTCGAGCACTTGAGCCGCGTCGATCAGTGCCTGTAGCTGGTGGGCACGATTGAAACCGCGCTTGCTTGCCGGCGGCTTAACCGTAACGCCAAAGCGCAGGTTGCCGGCTCCATCATCCGGGCCGTTGAGCAGGTATTCCATTTCCGCGATGTCGGCCTCCGGGCGCTGCAACTTGGCCTGGATGACGCGGCGACCCCACGCGTCGGGGCTGGCGTCTCGTATGGCGCCCGGTATGCCTTTCAGCTTGGTGAACGCTTGTGGGCGTTCGGTGAGCGGC
>DATCFA010000361.1:0-3053 GCA_036509805.1 Casimicrobiaceae bacterium | reverse complement strand
GCAACATCGGCTTTCGCGTCGCGCGATAGCGGAGTCGTCGAAGGTATCATTCGCGATTACGGCTTCGCGATGCGCCCATGATCTCCAACGAGCACAAGTTCATTTTCGTACACCTCAACAAGACGGGGGGCACGAGCATCGAGAAAATGTTCGAGCCCGATGCCGACGAAAAGGACGTCCGCTACAAGCATGCCGATGTCGCCTATTACCGCAAGAAATTCCCGCGGCAGTTTCGCGAATACTTCAAGTTCGCATTCGTGCGCAACCCGTGGGACTGGCTGGTGTCGCGCTATCACTGGAGCCGCGATCGCCAGCAACTGTTCGACTACAGCTTCGGCGAAATGCTCGATCGGCTGTCGCGGGGCGTCGCGCTGGCGCCCGAGGCGCCTTGGCTCGAAAAGGAGGCGCTACGCTCGCAATGCGACCGGCTGTCGCTGCGGCGCAAGGTGGCCGTCGACTTCGTCGGGCGCTTCGAGCACCTGCAGCGCGATTTCGACGTCGCGTGCACGCGCATCGGCATCGCGCCGCGCGAGCTGCCGCACGTGTTCGCGACCCAGCACACGCGCTATGTCGACTACTACGACGACAGGACGCGTGCGCTGGTCGAGCAGCACTACCAGTCCGACATCGCGGCATTCGGCTACCGCTTCGGCGACTGAGCGGATGCGCGGCCCACGCGTCCGCGCGCGCCGTGGCTGACCTCGTCGTCGCGCGGCCGGAGGGCCTCTACTGCCCGCCCGGCGATTTCTACATCGATCCGTGGCGGCCCGTCGAGCGCGCGGTGATCACGCATGCGCATTCGGATCACGCGCGCATGGGTAGCGGGCACTACCTCGCGACGCCGCAAAGCGAGCGCGTGCTGCGCCTTCGGCTGGGAGACATCGCGCTGCAGACGCTCGCCTACGGCGAGCGCATGGCGATCGGCGGCACGAACGTCTCGCTGCATCCCGCCGGGCATGTGCTCGGCTCGGCGCAGGTGCGCATCGAGCAGGGCGGCGAGGTGTGGGTGGCCTCGGGCGACTACAAGACCGAGCACGATCCGACGTGCGCGCCGTTCGATCCGGTTCGCTGCGACACTTTCATCACCGAATCGACGTTCGGGCTGCCGATCTACCGCTGGCAGGATCCCGCCACGACATTCGCCGACATTTGCGCGTGGTGGCGCGCCAATGCCGACGCGCGGCGCGTGAGCGTCGTCTATTGCTACGCGTTCGGCAAGGCGCAGCGCGTGCTCGCGGGCGTCGCCGCCGCAGGCGCGCTCGACATCGGCCCTATCGTCTGCCACGGCGCGGTGGAGAACCTCAACGACGCTTACCGGCAGACGGGCGTCGCGTTGCCGCCGACGCAGCGCGTCGAGGACGTCGACGCTGATGCGCTGCGTCGCGCGCTGGTGCTCGCACCACCGTCGGCCGCCGGCACGCCATGGCTGCGGCGATTCGGCGACTTGAGCGATGCCTTCGCGTCCGGCTGGATGCGCTTGCGCGGCGCGCGCCGGCGGCGATCACTCGACCGCGGTTTCGTGCTGTCAGACCATGCCGATTGGCCCGGCCTGCAGTCGGCCATTGCGGCGACGGGCGCGTCGCGCGTCGTCGTCACGCACGGGCAGGTTCCAGTGATGGTGCGCTGGCTCGCCGAGCAGGGACTGGACGCGTCGGCGTTTGCGACCGAGTACGACGAGGACGCGGCGGAGGCCGGCGCGTGAAAGCGTTCGCGCAGCTTTACGTCGAGCTCGACGCCACGACGTCGACCATAAGAAAACTCGACGCGCTGAAGCGCTATTACACGAGTGCTGGCGAAGCCGACGCCGCCTGGGCGACGTACTTCCTCGCCGGTGGCCGGCCGCGGCAGGCGGTCCCCACGAAACTGTTGCGCGAATGCGCGATCGAATTTTCGACGCTGCCCGAGTGGCTGTTCGAGGAGTGCTACCAGGCGGTGGGGGACTTCGCGGAAACCGTTGCCGATGTGCTGCCGCCGGCGCACGAATCGGATGTCGGTCTCGCCGAATGGGTCGCGCGGCTTACGCTGTTGCGCAACGCCGAGCCCGAAGTCGTCAAACGCCAGCTCTTCGCCTACTGGAACGAACTTGACTGGGCCGGCCGCTTCCTGATGCTGAAGCTGATCGGTGGCGGCTTTCGCGTCGGCGTCTCGCGGCTGCTGGTGACGCGCGCGCTCGCCGCGCACGCCGGCATCGACGCGAAGAGCATCGCGCAGCGGCTGATCGGCTACACGCACATCGGCGCGCAGCCCGACGCCGTCGCGTTTCTCGCGCTGGTCGCGCCGGAGGGCGGCGCGCTGGCCAACCCCGGGCACCCGTATCCGTTCTTCCTCGCGCAACAGCTCGCGAGTCCGGTCGAATCGCTCGGTGACCCGCGCGACTGGATCGTCGAGTGGAAATGGGACGGCATTCGCGCGCAACTGGTGGTGCGCGATGGCGAATGCTGGCTGTGGTCGCGCGGCGAGGAGCTCGTCACCGAGCGCTTTCCCGAGCTCGATGCGCTGGGCAGGCGATTGCCGGCCGGCACGGTGATCGATGGCGAGATCCTCGTGTGGCGCGACGATCGCGTGCAGCCCTTCGCCGACCTGCAGACGCGCATCGGCCGCAAGAAACTGACGCCGAAGATACTCGCGCAAATGCCGGTGGTGCTGGTCGCCTACGACCTGCTGGAGTGGGAAGGCGCGGACTTGCGCGGACAGGAGCAGCACGAGCGGCGTGCGCGCCTCGAGGATGTCGCCGCGCGCGAAGATCCTGCGCTGAAGCTTTCGCCGCGCGTCGAGCTGCCGACATGGAGCGACTACGCGACACTGCGCGAGCAATCGCGCGCACGCGGTGTCGAAGGCTTCATGCTGAAGCGCCGCGACGCCCGCTACGGGGTCGGCCGCAGCAAGGCCGATGGCACGTGGTGGAAGTGGAAGATCGACCCGATGACCGTCGACGCGGTGCTGGTTTATGCGCAGCGTGGCCATGGCCGTCGCGCGAGCCTCTACAGCGACTACACGTTCGCCGTATGGACCGAGGATGCGCAGGGGCGCCGTCTGGTGCCGTTCGCCAAGGC
>DATCFA010000360.1:0-3335 GCA_036509805.1 Casimicrobiaceae bacterium | reverse complement strand
CTCTTTCCCGACGCCGGCGATCCCGCCAGCGCCACCTTCTGGACGGGACTGCGTCCGGCGACGCCGTCGAACGTGCCACTGATCGGCCCCACGCGTTATCGCAACCTGTGGCTCGACACCGGACACGGCACGCTCGGCTGGACGATGGCGTGCGGATCGGGGCGCGCGCTCGCCGACGCGATCGGTGGACGCAAGCCGCAGGTGGACTTCGCGCTGACGCACGCATAGCGCAAACGCGCGCCGCCGTATAATCGGCGGTTTGATCGTCGCAACTTCCGATGCGCTTCCGATTGCCTGCCGCATGCGCGGCCATTTCCCTCGCACTGCTGACGGCGGTGTCGCCGGCGCGCGCCGACCTGGCACCGCCGAGCGTCGCTGCCAGCGCCTACGTGCTGGTCGACGTCACCAGCGGGCAAACGCTCGCGTCGATGCAGGGCGACGACCGCCGCGACCCGGCCTCGCTGACCAAGCTGATGACCGCGTACCTCGTATTCGACGCACTGCGCAAGAAGACGATCACGCCGTCACAGATGGTGCCGGTGTCGACGCGCGCGTGGAAGGCGCCGGGCTCAAGGATGTTCATCGAGCCGCGCAAGGCGGTGAGCGTCGACGAGCTGTTGCGCGGCATGATCGTGCAGTCGGGCAACGATGCCGCCATCGCGCTGGCGGAGCTGGTGTCGGGCTCCGCCGAGGCGTTCGTCGAGGCGATGAACAAGGAAGCGGCGAAGCTGGGCCTTGCCGGCACGCATTTCGCGAATGCCGACGGCTTGCCCGATCCGCAGCACTACTCGACGCCCAACGACCTGGCGAAGCTGTCGGTGGCGCTGATCCGCGATTTCCCCGAGTACTACCCGCTGTTCGCGCAAAAGGAATTCCGCTACAACAACATCACGCAGCCCAACCGCAATCGGCTGTTGTGGACCGACCCCTATGTCGACGGCGTCAAGACCGGCCATACCGAAGAGGCAGGCTGGTGCCTGATCGCGTCGGCCAGGCGCGGCGAGCGCAGGCTGCTGTCGGTGCTGCTGGGTGGCGCCACCGACGCAGGCCGCGCGGCGGAGAGCCAGAAGCTTCTCAACTGGGGATTCCAGGCGTTCGACACCGTCGAGCTCTACCAGGCGGGCAAGCCGGTGTCGGCGCTGCGCGTGTGGAAAGGCACGGCGAAGGAAGTGGGCGCGGGCTTCGTCGCCAATCGCTACGTGACGCTGCCGAAGGGCCGCGCCGCCGAGTTGAAGCTCGCGATGCACGCGACCGAGCCGCTGATGGCACCCGTCAAGAGCGGCCAGCGCGTCGGCACCGTCGACGTGCGGCTGGACGACAAGTCGATCGCGCAGTTTCCGCTGATCGCGCTGGCGGATGTTCCCGCCGCCGGGTTTTTCGGACGCGCGTGGGACAGCGTGCGGCTGTGGTTCGCCGGCAGCAAGCCGACCTGACACTCACCGACCATCCCAAGGACACCGACGCATGAGCACTTCTCCGACCGTCTACCTCAATGGCGAATACCTGCCCGCGCACGAAGCGAAGGTCTCCGTGCTCGACCGCGGCTTCATTTATGGCGACGGCGTCTACGAGGTCGTTCCCGTGTATGCGCGGCAGCCTTTCCGGATGCAGCAACATCTGCGGCGGCTGCAGCACAGCCTCGACGGCATCCGCCTCGCCAATCCGATGAGCGACGCGCAATGGACGGCGGTGATCGGTGAGATGATCGCGCGCCAGCCGTTTGCCGACCAGGCCGTTTACTTCCAGGTAACGCGCGGCGTCGCCAGGCGCGACCATGCGTTTCCGGCTGGCGTCGCGCCGACGGTGTTCATGATGAGCAATCCCCTGCCGCTGCCGAGTGCTGCGCAGGTGAAGCACGGTGTTGCGGTCGTCACCGCCGAGGACAATCGCTGGCAACGCTGCGACCTGAAGACCATTTCGCTGGTGGGCAACGTGCTGATGCGCCAACTTGCCGTCGACGCCGGTGCGGTCGAGACGATGATGTTCCGCGATGGCTTCCTCACCGAAGCGTCGGCGTCGAATGTGCTGGCGCTGATCGACGGCGTCATCGTCGCACCGCCCAAGGACAACCACATCCTGCCGGGAATCACCTACGACGCCACCGTCGACTTCGCGCGCGCGGCCGGCATGCCCGTCGAGATGCGTGCGGTCACACGCGCGGAGACGCTTGCAGCGCAGGAGCTGTGGCTGTCGTCGTCGACCAAGGAAGTGCTCGCGATCACCACGGTGGACGGAGCGCCGTTCGCCGGCGGCGAGCCGGGACCGCTGTTTCGCCGGATGTGGGACGTGTTCCAGGCGCACCTGCCCAAGGCGACGATCGCCGCGTAGCTCGCGGGCGCGGCCGCCCCGGCCACGCGTCCGAGACGTTGGCGATGCGTTCAACAACGCGTTGCCGGGTTCGCCGCGTATTCTCGTTGTCACTCGCTGCGCGCGGTCTGCGCCGGCAGGGCCGTGCCGCGCGAAAGAGATGCACGAAACGCGGCGCTGCGGTTAAAATGGGATGTACGCGAGAAGCGCGCGTGCAGCCAGCGCCGTCGTTTGACTTGCCGCAAATTCGCTGTCGCATCATGGCCGAAACCTTGCAAAGACTCATTGCGAGCCGCTACCGGGGCCGCGACCTACCCGTAGCCGTCGTGCTTCCCGACGGTGGACGCGTCGCGCTGTCGCAATCGCCCGAGCTCGAAGTCACCGCGCGCACGCTGGCCGGCCTCAAGGCGCTGGCAGCGCCCGGCATGGGAATGCTCGCGCGCGCCTACGTGCGCAACGATATCGACTTTTCCGGCACCGCGCGTCGTGCGCTGGCCATCGCCGACGCGATGGTCGGCGGCGTCGCGGGCGGCGACTCGCTGCCCGCACGCTTTCGCATGTGGAAAAACCAGCTGCGCTCGAACCGCAAGAACATTGCGCATCACTACGACGTCAGCAATGCGTTCTACCGGATGTGGCTCGATACGCGGATGGTCTACTCGTGCGCGTATTTCCACCACGAGACCGACACGCTCGACGACGCGCAGGCGCAAAAGCTCGACCACATCTGCCGCAAGCTGCGGCTCGCGCCGGGCGAAACGCTGCTCGACATCGGTTGCGGCTGGGGCGGTCTCGTTTTCTGGGCGGCGGAGAATTACGGTGTCAAGGCCACCGGCATCACGCTGTCGCAGCACCAGTTCGACCACGTGCAGGCCGAAATCGCGACGCGCAAGCTCGAGGGGCGCGTCAGCGTGCAGTTGCTCGACTACCTCGATCTCCCCGAGGACGTGCTGTACGACAAGATCGCGAGCGTCGGCATGTTCGAGCACGTTGGCGTCGCGCGCTTCGGCAGGTATTTCGGCAAGATC
>DATCFA010000359.1:0-7378 GCA_036509805.1 Casimicrobiaceae bacterium | reverse complement strand
TGGCGCTCGTGCATCCGCAGTCGTCGAAGCCGATGCGTTTCCGCGCCGAACCGCCGGCGGATTTCATCGCGCTGCGCGACGCGCTGCGGGAACGCCTTGGCTGACGACGCGCTGACGCAGGCGTTTCGCGCGCACAAGCTCGACTGGATCGTGCCGGCGTGGGACGCGCCGGCGCGCGTGCACGCGTTCATGACGACGCGTAACGGCGGTGCGAGTCATGGCGCCTCGGCATCACTCGACGTCGGTGGTGCGCAGCCGAGCAACGATGCCGCCGATGCGACAGCGATCACCGAAAATCGCCGACGGATTGTGCGCTGGCTGCCGGCGCCGCCGGTGTGGCTTGCACAGGTCCACGGCCGCAGCGTCGCCATCGTCGACAGCGGCAACCGCGAGACGATGTGCGCGACGCCCGCGCACGCCGACGCGCTGGTGACGCGCGAGACGGGCGTGGCGCTCGCGATTCGCGTCGCCGACTGCGTGCCGGTGCTGTTCGCCGCGCGCGACGCACCGGTGATCGCCGCCGCACATGCGGGTTGGCGCGGACTCGCCACAGGCGTCCTCGAAGCCACGCTCGCGGCAATGCGCGTTCCCGCCGAATCGGTCGTCGCGTGGCTCGGCCCTTCGATCGGCGCGAATGCCTTCGAAGTCGGCGACGATGTCGTTGCGGCATTCTGCGATGCCGATGCGGACGCAAGCGAGCACTTCAGGCCACAGCGGCACGGCAAATGGCTGGCCGACCTGCATGCGCTCGCGCGGCGACGCCTGCGCGCGGCGGGTATGGGCAGCGCACGCGGCGACCCGTCTTGCACGTACGGCGAGCCCGCGCGCTTCTTCTCGTACCGGCGCGATGGCGCGACAGGACGCATGGCGGCACTGATCTGGCAGCAGCACCCCGAAAGCGATTGAATGTTGCGGTGCGCGCGCGATACCATCGGACGCACCCCATCGATTTCGCGCGCCGTTTCGTGCCGACAGCCCCCGTCCAATCCCTCCGCGATCCGATCGCGCTCGCCACGCAATGGCAGCACGCGGCCAATCAATGGACGCGTTTCTGGACCGAGTCGCTGCCGCAGTCTGCGGTGCTCGACGGCGCCGACGCGGGCGGACCGCCCGCAAGCGACGCATCAGCGGCGGCGAGTGCTGCGCGTTATCGCGACCAGCTCGCTGCGCTGTGGGCGGCGACCATCGAGCATGCGAGCGAACGCATTCCGGAGATCGCGGCACCGCGTGCCGACGACCGCCGATTCGAAGCGCCGGAGTGGCGCACGCTCGCGTACTTTTCGTGGCTGCGTCAGGCGTGGCTCATTCACGCCGATTACGTTCGCGAGACCGTGGCCTCGTTGCAGCTGACACCGGCCGCCGCGCGCCGCGCCGCGTTCGTCGCCGCGCAATACATCGACGCCATCGCACCCGCCAATTTTGCAGCGACCAATCCGGCCGTGCTCAAACGCGCGGTGGCGACGCGCGGCGCGAGCCTGATGCACGGCGCGATCAACTTCGCCAGCGACCTGGGGCACGGCCGCATCACGATGAGCGATCCCGACGCCTTCGACGTCGGGCGCAATCTCGCGACGACGCCTGGCAGCGTCGTCTATCGCAACGAGCTCATCGAGCTGCTGCAATACGACGCCACGACGCCCGTTGTGGCCAAGCGGCCATTGGTGATCATTCCGCCGTGCATCAACAAGTTCTACATCCTCGACCTGTCGAAGCGCAACTCGTTTGTACGCCACGCCGTCGCCGAAGGTCACACGACGTTCATCGTCTCGTGGCGCAATGTGCCGGCGTCGTTGGGCGCACTGACGTGGGACGATTACCTGCACAAAGGCGTGCTGCAGGCGATCGACGTCGCGCGACGGATCAGCGGCAGCAATGAGGTCAACACGCTGGGATTCTGCGTCGGCGGCACGCTGCTCGCGAGCGCGCTCGCGGTGCTGGCGGCGCGCGACGAGCGCAGCGTCGCGAGCGTGACACTGCTGGCCACGATGCTCGACTTCGCCGACCCCGGCGAGATCGGCGTCTACGTGACGCCGGAGTTCCTCGCCTCGCGCGACGAGGCGTTCGCCGGCGGCGCGCGCATGGAAGGCAGCCGCCTTGCGGGCGCGTTTTCCAGCCTGCGTGCGAACGATCTGGTCTGGAAATACGTCGTCGGCAACTATCTCGAGGGCCGCACGCCGCCGGCGTTCGACCTGCTGCACTGGAACGGCGACTCGACGAACCTGCCGGGTCCGATGTACGCGTATTACCTGCGCGAGATGTACCTGCACAACCGCCTGCGCGAGCGCGATGCGCTGACGATGCTCGGTGAGCCGATCGATCTCGCACGCATACGCTGCCCGGCCTATGTGCTGGCGACGCACGACGACCATATCGTGCCGTGGAAAAGCGCGTGGCGCAGCACGGCGCTGCTCGGCGGCGACATGACGTTCGTGCTGGGCGCGTCCGGGCACATCGCGGGCGTGGTGAATCCGCCCGAACCGCCGCGCCGCAACTACTGGACACATCCGCTGCAGGATGACGACGCGGACGCATGGCTCGCGGGCGCCAAACGGGTGGACGGCAGCTGGTGGCCGCATTGGTTCGCGTGGCTCGCGAAACGCCGTGGCGGACGCCGCGAGGCACCACGTCACGCCGGCAGCGACGAATGGCCGCGGATCGGTGCTGCACCCGGCACGTATGTCGACGAAGCGGCGGGCTGACGGCGGGCGATGGCCGATCGTCCGCAAGCCGGGCAAACGACGCATTCCCACAACGAAAATCGCAACGAGGAGGCAGGCATGTCGAAAGAGCGGCGCGTGGCACTGGTGACCGGCGGCATGGGCGGTCTTGGCGAGGCGATCTGCATCAAGCTCGCGGCACTCGGCGACGACGTGATCACCACGTATTCGCCCGGCAACGCCAAGGCGCAGGAATGGCTCGATACGATGAAGTCGGCGGGTTACGCATTCCGCGCGTATCCCTGCGACGTTGCCGACTTCGATTCGGCCGCGGCCTGCGTCGCGAAAGTCACCGCCGACGTGGGCGCGATCGACATCCTCGTCAACAACGCCGGGATCACGCGCGACATGACGTTCCGCAAGATGGACAAGCCGAACTGGGATGCGGTGATGAAGACCAACCTCGACTCCTGCTTCAACATGGCCAAGCAGGTGTGCAATGGCATGGTCGACCGCGGCTGGGGCCGCATCGTCAACATCTCGTCGGTCAACGGGCAGAAAGGCGCGTTCGGGCAAACGAACTACTCGGCTGCCAAGGCGGGCATGCACGGCTTCACCAAGGCGCTCGCGCTCGAAGTGGCGCGCAAGGGCGTGACGGTCAACACCATCTCGCCCGGCTACATCGGTACCAAGATGGTGATGGCCATCCCGTCCGACGTACTCGAATCGAAGATCATTCCGCAGATCCCGATGGGTCGCCTGGGCAAACCCGAGGAAGTCGCCGGGCTGGTCGCCTACCTGACCAGCGACGAAGCGGCTTTTCTGACGGGCGCCAACATCGCGATCAACGGCGGCCAGCACATGCAGTGAAGCGGCGAGCGTCGGCGATTGATGTCAGTGTCCGCTCACTTCGGCTCACTGCGCCACGCTTCGCCAATTCCCAAAAAAAAGCCCCGTCGTTTCCGGCGAGGCTTTGAAGGACTGTATTCCGTCAGGAGGAGGAGAGGAACACAGCTTGTGCCGGGGTGGACGCGGGGCCCACCGCACTGCACAAACTCATCCTATCACATTTTTATAGACCGCTGTTTCCATATTGTAAAGATTCGTATCGCGTTGCAACATCATCAGTCGTCCACGCTGCCTGACGGTGCCCATAAAAAACCCCGCCTCAAAAGTCGAAGCGGGGTTTTTTGCGGCCGACGCGCCCGTTGAAGCGCCGGTCGCTGCTGCGTCATCTACCCACAGCCCATGGGACCGGGCCATGAGCGGCGAGTTCAAACGCAGCGCGGTGCGTGGGTCGCGTGGATCACTTGCGGCCCTTGGCGGGCTTGGCGGTCGACGTGGCCGCTGCACGGACGCTGGCGTCCGCGAAGTTGGCCACCTGGCGCGACGCACGCTGAAAGTGGTCGAACGCGGCCGTCGAGGCGGCAAACGTCGATTTGAACGCGTTGATCGCGACGTCGGAGCCGGCCGGCGCATTCTTGCTCGCCTTGTCGACGATCGCCGCGACGTTCTTCGAATACGTGTTCCACGCATCTTCGGCCAGTGCCGTGTAGTTGCCTTGGGCTTCGGACGCCAGCGCATACAGCGTGCGGCCGTAACCGACGGCCGCCTGCACGTTCGACTGCGCGACCTGAGCGCGCAGCGCCATCAGTTCCTGCACGTCCTTGACGCCCGCCGCGGCTTGCGCGCTTTCGACGCCGTTCGCGAACGCTGCCTTGGCGGCGGTCACGTTGAGCTTGAACAGCTTTTCGGCGCTCTCGATCGACAGCGCCGCGAGGCGTGTCGCGTTGGCGACACCGACTTTGTTGAGTTCTGCGATTTGTTCGTTTGCGTTGTACATGGCCAATGCTCCAAAAGGGTTGCGTTCGTCGGGACGGCGCGATATCCGTCGGGGCGCTTGCGCCGCGCAACGGTCGATCGCCGAGGTCCGTCGGCCGCTGTGCCAACACCTGGGCGCCGGCGGCAACAGCCTTGAGGCAGCGCATTAATGCTGCACCGCACAAACCCAGTATGGGGGCGCCGAAACACCAAGTCAAGGATTTTTTGCTGCGACGCAGCATGATCCCGGCCAGGGCTGGAGACCATGCGCAAACAATCGATAAATCAGTGGTTTATAATCGCGGCTTCCGATTGCGGACCCCGACATGAGCGCCACGCCCCGCATCATCAAGAAATACCCGAACCGCCGCCTCTACGACACGGCCAACAGCGGCTACATCACGCTGGTCGACGTGAAGCAGATGGTGCTCGAGAACATCGAATTCCAGGTCATCGACGCCAAGACGGGCGACGACCTGACGCGCAGCATCCTGCTGCAGATCATCCTCGACGAGGAATCGGTCGGGGTTCCGATGTTCAGCGCCGAAATGCTGTCGCAGATGATCCGCTTCTACGGCACCGCGCAGCAGTCGGTGATGGGCCAGTACATGGAGCAGAACGTCAAGGCGTTCCTCGCGATCCAGCAGAAGCTGCAGGACCAGGCGCGACAGGTGTATGGCGACAAGATGATGCTGACACCCGATCTGTGGAAGCAGTTCATGCAGATGCAGGCACCCGCGATGCAGGGCATGCTCGGCAACTACCTGGAACAGAGCGCGAAGCTGTTCATGGACATGCAACAGCGGATGCAGGACCAGACCCGCGGCATGTTCACGGCATTTCCGTTCGCCAACTTCGCCGCGTCGCCGCAAACGCCGCCCGACGACGACAAGAAGCGCTGATGGACTTCGGTGCATTGCAGCACGGCGGCGCATTGTGCGCCGCATCAGCCATGTCGCGTCGGGTAATGCGCGCACTATGAGTGCACCGGCGACTGCCGCCCCGCGCGTGGGCTTCGTTTCCCTCGGCTGCCCGAAGGCGCTGGTCGACTCCGAACAGATCCTGACGCAGTTGCGCGCCGAGGGCTATGCGATTTCGCCGTCATATGCGGGCGCCGACCTGGTCGTCGTCAATACCTGCGGCTTCATCGACGCCGCCGTCGCCGAGTCGCTCGACGCCATCGGCGAAGCGCTCGCCGAGAACGGCAAAGTGATCGTCACCGGCTGCCTCGGTGCCAAAGGCGGTGGTGCGTTCGTGCGCGACGCGCATCCGCGCGTGCTGGCAGTTACCGGCCCGCATGCGACCGCCGAAGTGCTGGCCAGCGTGCACACGCACCTGCCCAAGCCGCACGATCCGTTCGTCGACCTCGTGCCCCCCTCAGTGGGCAACTCAGTTGGCAACATCGGCATCAAACTGACGCCGCGCCATTACGCGTACCTGAAGATTTCCGAAGGCTGCAACCACCGCTGTACGTTCTGCATCATTCCGTCGATGCGCGGCGACTTGGTCAGCCGACCGATCGGCGACGTGCTGGTCGAGGCCGAGCGGCTGCTGCACGCTGGCGTCAAGGAACTGCTGGTGATTTCGCAGGACACCAGCGCCTACGGCGTCGACGTGCGCTACCGTACCGGCTTCTTCCAGGGCAGGCCGCTGAAGACGCGGATGCAGGAACTCGCCGCGGCGCTCGACGCGCTCGCGCGCGAGCATGGCGCGTGGGTGCGGCTGCACTACGTTTATCCGTATCCGCACGTCGACGACGTCGTGCCGCTGATGCGCGACGACGGTGCGGGCGGTGGCCTCTTGCCTTACCTCGACGTGCCGTTCCAGCACGCGTCGCCTCGCATCCTCAAGCTGATGAAGCGCCCGGCCGCGCCGGAGAAGGTGCTCGACCGCGTGCGCGCATGGCGGCGGATGCGGCCGGACATGACGATCCGCAGCACGTTCATCGTCGGCTTTCCCGGCGAGACCGAAGCCGAATTCGACGAGTTGCTGGCATTCCTTGCCGACGCGCAGCTCGACCGCGTCGGGTGCTTCGCCTATTCGGCCGTCGACGGCGCCGCCGCCAACGCACTGCCCGATCACGTCCCCGAAGCGTTGAAGGAAGAACGCCGCGCGCGCTTCATGTCCGCGCAGGCGAAGATCAGCGTCGCGCGACTGGCGGCGAAAGTGGGCCGCACGCTCGACGTGCTCGTCGACGCGGTGGAAACGCAAGGCCACGGCAGGACCCGCCGCGCGCTGGCCGTCGCGCGCAGCGCGGCCGACGCTCCGGAAATCGACGGCAGCGTCCACGTCGAGGGTGCCGCCACGCTCGCGCCGGGACAATTCGCGCGCGTGACGATCACGCGCGCCGGCGAGCACGACCTGCACGGCCACCTGGCGCCCTGACGGACGCACGCCGCGCGCATGCGGCTACGGCGGCGGGGGCAGCTTGATTGCCGCGAGGTCGGCGGCCAGCTTGGCGATGATTTCCGAGAAACTGCTGTTGAGCGCGTCGACGTATGCCGCCGAGCTCTCGTCGCGGCAGGCGGTCTCGCGGCGGTAGTCGCCCGACCAGAACGGCACGCCGCTGCCGGTGTCCGCCTGCGACAGGTAAAACGACACCGCGATCACCGCCTTGCACGCACCCTGCGCGCGATGGTCGGCGTACAGATCGCTGACGAAACCATCGAGCACGTAGTCGGCCTGCGGCGACGTGCCCGGCGCGGCGACGTGTGCGAACACACGGGCGCGCGACAGTGCGCGCGACACCGCTTCGGCAATCATCGGCGCCGGTGGCGTGACGAACTCGTCGTAATAGTCGTTGGCGTAGCGCGTGTCGGTTTCCCGCCGCACGAAAGTGCGATCGCGAAATGGCGCGGCGACAGTCAGCGTGCCCACGCGCAGCGTGCCGTCCTGCGATT
>DATCFA010000358.1:0-3190 GCA_036509805.1 Casimicrobiaceae bacterium | reverse complement strand
GCGAAGCCGAACAGCAGGTGCGCGTCCTCGCGTACCACCATGTGCGTGTAGAGCGCCACCGCCGCGCCGACAGCAGGCAGGTTGTAGAACGTGCTCATCGGCACGTCGACCTCGTACGCGACACCCTGCACGTCGAGCAGGATCTGCGGCGGGTTCTTTTCGAGCAGCGTGCCCGACAGGCGTCCAATCATGACGTGGCTTCAGAGGTAAGCGATTTTTCGGTTTCGCAATATAGCAGCCGTGACGCGCGCGCCGGCGCAGCGGGCCCCCTGCTGCGCGGCCCGCTGCGCCGCCTGCTACGTGATAGGCCGCCTCTTGCGCACGCGGGCGAAGGAAGCGCGAGCGGCGCCATCACCGTCAGCGCGCCGACAGCAGGCGATGCACGTCGGCCAGCGATTGCAGCACGCGCGGCGACAGCGCCAGCAGCGACGCGCCGGGCACGACAAGGTCGGGAATGAGCACCGCGGGTATTCCGGCGGCATGCGCGGCGCGAAATCCCGTCTCGGAATCCTCGATGGCGAGGCAGGCTGCCGCAGGCACGCCGAGCGCCGCCGCGGCGGCGATATAGATGTCCGGCGCCGGTTTGCCGTGCGCCACATCGTCGCCACCGATGATCGCGACGAAGTGTGCGAGGAGCCCTGCGTGCTCGAGCTTCGCGCGCGCCTGCGCGCGGCGCGTCGACGTGGCGACCGCGCAGGGGATGCCGGCGTCCGCGAGGTAGGCGAGCAGGTCGTGCGCGCCGGGCTTGACGGCAACACCATCGCGGTCGACCAATGCGTCGAAGCGCGCGCGCCAGCCGCCCAGCACCGCATCCACCGGATAGTCGCTCACCCCGAAATGCGCGCGCACGTGGGCGGACGAGTCGGCGAAATTGCGGCCGATCAGCTCGCGCGCGAGCCCTTCTCCGAACGTCGCGCCGACGGCGGCAGCCGCCTCTTCCCATGCGCGCAGCGCGATCGTCTCGGTGTCGAGCAGCGTGCCGTCCATGTCGAACACGATGGCGCGCGGGCGCGCGAGCGGCGCGCTCATCGCATTCTCCCGGCGCGCAGCCGGTGGCGTCCGGCGACGACGAGACCGACGCCGGTGCTGCCGTGTGCGTGGCAGATCGCGCACGCGAGCGCATCGGCGGCATCGCTCGCCGGCGCGCCGGGCAGCAGCAACAGCCGCTGCACCATCGCCTGCACCTGCAGCTTCTGCGCGCGTCCCTGGCCGACGACCGCCTGCTTGACCTGGCCTGCCGTGTATTCGGTGACGGGCAGCCCCGCGAGCACCGCGGCGGCAATGGCGGCGCCGCGCGCCTGGCCCAGCAGCAGCGTCGAATGCGGATTGACGTTGACGAACACTTTTTCAACGGCGACTTCGTCGGGTTGCATTTCGGCAATGAGATGCGCGAGATCACGCGCGATGATGCCCAGACGCGTCGGCAGGCTGGTGCCGGTGGCGCGGATGCAGCCGGACGTCACATAGACGATTCCCGTGCGTCCGACCTCGATCAGGCCGAACCCCGTAACGCGCAAGCCAGGGTCGATGCCGAGTATCCTGCGCGTGGAAATCAGCGTCACGCGCTTGTGTCGGCGATGACCGCTGACGTGAAGACCTCCTGCACGTCGTCGAGCGCTTCCAGCGCGTCGATGAGCTTCTGCATCTTCTGCGCATCGTCGCCGGCCAGGTCGACATCGGCGAGCGCCTTCATCGTCACTTCGGCGAACTCGGGCTTGAATCCGCGGGCGGCGAGCGCGTCCTTGACGGCGATGAAGTCGTAGGGGCCGGTGACCACCTCGACGCTGCCATCGCCGTGGGTCACGACGTCATCGGCGCCGGCTTCGATCGCCGCGTCGATCACCTTCGATTCGTCGCTGCCCGGCGCGAGCACGATCTGCCCGCAGTGCCTGAACAGGAACGCGACCGAGCCGTCGGTGCCCAGGTTGCCGCCGTACTTGGAGAACGCGTGACGCACATCGGCGACGGTGCGCACGCGGTTGTCGGTCATGCAGTCGACGATCACCGCGGCGCCGTTGATGCCATAACCTTCGTAGCGGATTTCCTCGTAGCTGACGCCCTCCAGGTCGCCGCTGCCGCGCTTGGCCGCGCGCTCGATCGTATCCTTCGGCATGTTCTGCCCCATCGCCTTGTCGATGGCGAGGCGCAGCCGCGGATTCATCGACGCATCGCCGCCGCCCAGCCGTGCCGCGACGGTGATTTCCTTGATGAGGCGCGTGAAGATCTTGCCGCGCTTGGCGTCAGTGGCGGCTTTCTTGTGCTTGATGTTCGCCCATTTGCTGTGGCCGGCCATGGGTGCTTCGCAGCGTTGGAAAGTGCGGAATTATACCGTGCCAAGCAGGTGACGACAGTGCAAATTGCCCGCACCTGCATCGCGCCTCACGTCCAGCGACCTCGCATCGGCGTTCAACACGCCGCCGGGCGAAACGCGACGCAACCGATCCCTGATTCCTGAAACTCAGATCAGCTTCTGCTGCACCAGAAACTCGCGGAGCACCTTGAGGCGCACGCCGGCGTCGTTGACCTCGAGCATCGTTTGCTTGATCGACAGCGGAAGCGGCAGCACTTCGGCGAGC
Organism: Casimicrobiaceae bacterium; assembly: GCA_036509805.1. Taxonomy (GTDB): domain Bacteria; phylum Pseudomonadota; class Gammaproteobacteria; order Burkholderiales; family Casimicrobiaceae; genus VBCG01. Next base: position 614 of record DATCFA010000358.1, on the reverse strand, counting down.
CGGTAGCCGACCCACGAGCCGTCGTCGTACGCGTGCTCGGTGGGAAAATTGGCGGGGCCGATGCGGCCGGCGATCAACTCGAGCAGGTTCGCGAGCGGCAGGTACTCGTCGCTGATCGCCAGCGCGGGCTCGGGTGCGAGCAATGTGACGTCGGCAACGGCGAGGTTGTCCCTTTCAACGCGATGGCGGTCGACGCGAAAGCGCGCGCCGCCTTCGGTGGCCACGTGCAGGATGCCGAGCTGCGGCATGTCCCAGCGGACGATCCGCGCGAGCGTGCCGATCATTGCGAATGACTGCGTCGTCCCGGCCGGCGCCACTTCCTCGCCGTGCGTCAACAGGCAGACGCCGAACGCCTCGTCGTTCGCGAGTGAACGCTTGACCATGTCGATGTAGCGCTGCTCGAAGATCTTGATCGGCAGCGCTCCGCCCGGATAGAGCACCGTGCGCAGCGGAAACAGCGGCAGCGTCAGCGACGCAGGTGCGGGTTGCCGCAGACCGAACATCCGCTAGTACCACTGTGTTATAAAATAATGCATTATGGCGACTTCTTCAAGTGCTTTGCGAGGGCGCCATGAGACTGAGTCTGGAAGCGCGGTTCGAGAGGTACTGTGACG
>DATCFA010000357.1:0-3776 GCA_036509805.1 Casimicrobiaceae bacterium | reverse complement strand
GCCGCGCAACAGCAATCCCGCCATTTCGCCGGAAAACGTCGAAAACGTCGTCAGGCCGCCGAGAAATCCAGTTGTCAGCAGCAGGCGCAGCTCGGGCGACATCTGCGTCATTCGCGCCATCATTTCCATCGCCACGCCCATCAGGAGGCCGCCGATCAGGTTTGCGGCGAGCGTGCCGAGTGGTAGCGTCGGAAACACCGGATTGAGCCAGATGCCGAGCACCCAGCGCAGCCACGCGCCGATCGCCGCACCCGCGCCCACGGCAAACGCACCCGTCCACGTGAACATCATGGCAGTTCAGGAACCCCGCTCATCGCTGCTGTCACCCGGCTCTTGCTGGCGCCCCTTGAGCGCCGCGACCAGTGCGTCGATTTCCTGCGGCGCATCGAACGCCAGCGGAAATATTCGGCGCGCGCGCCGATACCAGTAGCGCGCGTTGCCGACGTCGCCTTCGAGCATGTGCACGATGCCGTGCGCCCAGCACGCTTCCGCCGATTCGTCGGTTTGCACGATCGCGTGCGCCTTTTGCCAGTCGCCCTTCTTCAGGTGCCTGATCGCAGTGCCGATGGTCATGGCTCGATCCTTTCGCGAAAGGCCGCGACGCGCGCGTTGCGCGGCGCGGCAGGGGCAATCGGGTGATCATATATGCTGCCGCGGAACATGTCGCTCATCGGCGCGTCCCGAGCAGCGCGTCGACAGCCGCGGCGCGCGGCAGCGGCGCCACCGCGCCGTAGCCCAGCGTGGACAGCGCGGCAGCGGCGTTCGCGTAGGTCGCGGCGCGCAGCGGATCGTCGCCGCGCGCCAGCCGCGCGACGAACGCGCCGTCGAAGCAGTCGCCGGCGCCGGTCGCATCGACGCTTTGCACAGCGTGGCCGCGAATCGCCGTGCGCACACCCGCGGCCGCGACGATGCAGCCTGCGGCGCCCATCTTCAGCACGACATTGCGCGCGCCATCGGCGAGGCATGCATCGATGATCGCGCCGGTGTCGGCGATGCCGTAGATTTCGCGCGCGTCTTCGAGGCTCGGTATTGCCCAGTCGACCGCGCGCATCGTCGCGCGGATCACGTCGCGCGCACGCGGCAGCGGCCACAGCTTCCGCCGCAGGTTGGGGTCGTAGGTGATTTGCGCGCCGGCGCCGCGCGCGGTGTCGATGGCGGCTGCGCAGGCGTCGCATGCCGACGCCGAAATCGCCTGGCTGATCGCCGAAAGATGCAGGAAGCGCGTGGTGCGCAGCGCATCGGCGGGCAGCGCCTGCGCGCTCATCGTCGACGCCGCCGATCCGTCGCGGCGATAGCTGAATTCGTGTCCCTGCGCTGTGTGCGACACGAAATAGATGCCGGTGGGCGCATGCGCATCGACGGCCACCGCGCGCGTGTCCACGCCTTCGTCCTGCCACAGCGCGAGCAGCCAGCGGCCGAACACGTCGTCACCCACGCGCGTTGCATAACCGGCGCGAGCGCCCAGCCGCGCCGCGGCGATCACCGCGTTCGACGTGTCGCCACCGAAGCCCTGCAGGTAGACGCGCGGATCATCGGCGTGCGCCTGGTTGAACTCGACCATCGCCTCGCCGATCGCGAGCACGTCCAGCTTTTCCATGCGCCTTATCCGCGCGCAGGCAATGCACGCGCCGCGTCGGCGTAGGCGCGTGCGGCCGCCGCGACGCCGGCCACGGCCGCGCCCGGCGTGTACAGGTTGGAACCGGTGCCGAATCCGTTCGCGCCGGCGTCCCAGTACGCGCGCAGTGTATCCGGGCGCATGCCGCCGACAGCGAGTACCAGCGTGTCGCGCGGCAGCACCGCGCGCCAAGCTTTCAGCGCCGCAGGTGGCAGCGCCTCCGCCGGGAACATCTTGAGGCCGTCGGCGCCGGCGGCGAGTGCTGCAAACGCCTCGGTAGGCGTCGCGACACCCGGCATGCAGATGAGTCCATGCCGTTTCGCCGCCGCGATCACGCGCACGTCCGCGTGCGGCATCACCACCAGCCTGCCGCCGGCGTCGGCGACACGCTCGACGTCGGCGGGATCGATGACGGTGCCGGCGCCGACCAGGCACTGCGTGCCGAAGCGCGTGGCAAGTGCACGGATGCTGTCGAACGGGTTGGGCGAATTGAGCGGCACCTCGAGTATGCGAAAGCCCGCGTCGGAAAGCGCGCCGCCGATCGGCGCGATCTCCGCCGGGGTGATGCCACGCAACACTGCGCAAAACGGCAGCGGCGAAAGGTAGTCGGCAAGCTTCATGGTCACCTCAGGGTCAGAAAAGCGATGCCGCGCGCGCGATGCGCCACAGGCCGCGCGGCGCGGCCGCCGGCGCGAGCCGCGCGGTGATGCCCGCGCAGGTGAGCGCATGCAGGTAGCGCGCGGCAAGCGCCGCGGCACCGACGACGAGCACGTTGCCGAAGTCGTCACCGTGCCCGCGTGCCCAGCGCCTGCCGTCGCGCACTTCGCGCCCGATCAGCAGGCCCGACAGGAACCCGGCGACGTCGGCCGGCGCGAGCTCGCCGGTCAATACCAGGCTGCGCGCGGCGAAACAATCGTGCATGATCGCGCCGTCGCGCAAGCCGCGCTCGACGCCGCGGCCGAAAGCCCTGTCGCGCACGTCGGCGTCGCCGGATTCCGCGAGGCGTCCGAGGATCGAATGCGCCAGCATCAGCGCGTAGGTCTCGCCGGTCATCCACGTGGCGAATCCGGCGAGCGCACCGCCGCGCGCAATCACCCATTTGCTGTGCGTGCCCGGCATCACCAGCAATGCGTCGGCAGCGTGATCGTCGAGCGCGCCAATGAGTTGCGTTTCCTCGCCGCGGATGACATCCGGCGTGCCGAGCGCATCGCGCGTGATGACGCCCGGAACGATGACGAGCTCGCCACCCGGCGTGCGAGCGAGGCCGTCCGCGAGTGCCGACAGCGTTGCCGGCGTCTCGACGTACGGCACTTCCACCCAGCCGTTGCGGCTGCCGATCATGCCGGCGGCGAGCCGCGGCACCGGCTCGTCGCGCCAGTCGCCCAGCAGCGTGTCGAACGCCTGTGCGAACGTTGTCGCGCCCAACCGCTGCAAACCGCAGTCGGCCTGGCGCGAATCGAGCAGCGTGCCGTCGCCCGCGATCCGGTAGGCGCGCGCGCTCGACGTGCCCCAGTCGAGACCGATCAGCGCGGCGGCAGGCATGCGTGCATGCGCAACGGCCTCACTCGCGTCCGCGCGTCCAGCGCGCGGCCGCGTCGTCGTCGCTATGCCGCGCCTCCACCCAGCGCTCGCCCGCCGGCGTGCTTTCCTTCTTCCAGAACGGCGCGCGCGTCTTCAGGAAATCCATGATGAATTCGCAGGCGGCGAAGGCATCGGCACGGTGCGCGCTGGCCACGGCGACGAGCACGATGGCGTCGGTGGGCTCGAGCTTGCCGACGCGGTGGACGAGCGCCACGTCGATCAGGCTCCAGCGCGCCTTGGCGTCGTCGACGATGTCGGCGAGCGCGCGCTCGGTCATCCCCGGATAGTGCTCGAGCAGCATCGACGAAACGTGCTCGCGGTCGTTGACGTCGCGTACGGTGCCGACGAACGTGGCGATGGCACCGATGCGCGCGTCGCCGGCGCGTATCCGCTCGATCTCGGCGCCGATGTCGAACGGCGCCTGCTGTACGCGAACGCTCATCGGTCAGCCGCCGGTGACCGGGGGAAACAGCGCGACCTCGTCACCCGCGTGCACGACGGTGGAAGGGTCCGCCATCACCTGGTTGACGGCCACGCGCACGGCACGGCCGGCGTCGAGCTCGCGCGCCCACGCACCTTC
>DATCFA010000356.1:0-3074 GCA_036509805.1 Casimicrobiaceae bacterium | reverse complement strand
AAGCACCAGCATTTCACGCTGCGGCAAAGGTTTGCGCGTGCGCGGCGTCGGCAATTCGCGTGTGCGTCCCTCGATTCGCGCCACACAGTCGACGGCGACCGGGCATGCGTCGCAGCGCGGGCCCACCCGTGTGCACACGGTGGCACCCAAGTCCATCATTGCCTGCGTGTAGCGCTCGATGATCGCTGCGCCCTCACCCCGACCCTCTCCCGCAGGCGGGAGAGGGAGCCCGGCGATGGAGTCCGCATGAGGGATCCCGGCGGCGGAGGCTGCACGAGGGAACCCAACGACGCGCTGCGGCAACCGCGCCATCGCCACGTCCCACAAGCGCGCAGCGACGCGCGGCTCGCCGGGAAAGCCCTCGATGCCGGCGTGACGCGCGAGCACGCGCTTGACGTTGCCGTCGAGGATCGCTGCGTGTTCGCCGCTGGAAAACGCGGCGATTGCAGCGGCCGTCGAGCGACCGATGCCCGGAAGCGTTTCGAGCGTCGCGGAATCGACGGGGAATACGCCGCCGTGCTCACGCATGACAACGTTTGCCGTCGCGTGCAGATGATGGGCGCGGCGATAGTAGCCGAGCCCGGACCAGTGTTCGAGCACGCGATCGACGGACGCGGCTGCGAGCGCGGCGACGTCCGGAAAACTCGCGACGAATCGCTGGTAGTAGGCAATGACGGTGCCGACCTGCGTCTGCTGCAGCATGATCTCGGACAGCCAGATCCGGTAGGCATCGCAGGTGTTCTGCCACGGCAGGTCGTGCCGGCCGTGCTGCTGCTGCCATGCAACGAGTCGCTGCGCCCACGACGGCGCAACGCCGCGCGAACTCACCCACGGCGGCGTATCGCCGTGCGAAGTCATTGAAGCCGGCGCCATCGCGAGCGCGCCGCAGGCGTCAGCGGATGGCCAGCCGCTGCTTGGCCTTGATCGTGGCTTCGGAGGCCGGGTATTTCGCGATCAGGTCTTCGAGCGTCTTGCGTGCAGACGCGTTGTCGCCCAGCTCGGATTGTGCCGATGCGACATTGAGCAGCGCATCGGGAACCTTGGGGCTGTCGGGAAACTGCTGGATCAGCATGCGTTGAGCGGCGATGGCGGCACGGAAATCGCGGCGCGCGAACTGCGCGTTGCCGACCCAATATTGCGCCGACGCCGCGAGCGGCGACTGCGGGTACGCCTTGACGAATGCGCCGAAGCTGCCGATGGCGCCGTTGTAGTCGGCGCGCTTGAACTGATCGAGCGCGGCATCGTAGGCCTTCTGCTCGCCGGCAACGGGCGCGGCATTGGACACCGGCGCGGGTGGTGGCGCCGCATCGGGTGCGGGTGCCGGCGGCGCGGACGACGACTCGAGCCTGCGCAGCCGTGTGTCGAGGTCGACGTACAGGTCGCGCTGGCGCTTCTGCTGCTGGTCGATGTCGTTGGTCAGCACCTCGACCTGGCCGCGCAACTGCGCGACGTCCGCCTTGAGTTGCTCGACCTGGTTGAAGAGGTCGACCAGCCCCTGCCCTTTCAACTGCTGCTCGATGACCGCAATGCGCGCGTCGAGGTCGTGCTGCACCTGCTCGATGCGCGCATTGGTGTCGTCGATCCGGCGACGCGCCTCGTTGTCGTCGAAAATGCTGGCGCACGCCGCCTGCGCCACGAACAGCAGCGCCAGCGCTGCGCAAGCGCAGGCACCAGCGCGGCCGGACGGGCGGCAATGAACCATGCGCGTTATTCGCCCGCGTAGACGATGTCGTCGCGGCGGTTTTCGGAGTAGGCCGCTTCGTCGTTACCCGTATTGCGCGGCTTCTCCTTGCCGAACGACACGGTCTCGATCTGCGAATCCTGCGCACCGAACAGCGTCATCATCCGCTTGGCCGCATCGGCACGGCGTTGGCCGAGCGCGATGTTGTACTCACGCGAGCCGCGTTCGTCGGTGTTGCCCTGGATGGTCATGTGCGCACTGCGATTGGATGCGAGGTAACGCGCATGCGCCTCGACCAGCGGCTTGAATTCGTCGCGCACGACGAAGCTGTCGAAGTCGAAGTAGATGCTGCGCTTGGACAACACGTTGTTGGGATCGCGCAACGGATTGCCGCTGGCGGCGTCGCTGCCATTGACACCCGCACCGTTGCTGCCGCTGGTGCTGGCGCCGCTGCTGGTGGGCGTGGCGCCGACGCTCTTGTCGTCGACGGGGGCATTGACCTGCGGGGCGGTGCTGCAAGCGCCTAGAAATGCAACGGCGATTGCGGCGAACAGGAACTTACTCATGGGATTCCTCCAGGGTGAACGAGTGGTTTTCATTGCGGAAGCGGGCCCCAGGCGGGCTCGCGAACATCAAGGGCCGGCGCGGACAGGCGCTGCTTTACGCGGCCATCACTCGACACGGCGGCCAATGTACCACGGCCACCGCTCTCGTTCGCGTAGAGGATCATCCTGCCGTTGGGCGCGATCGACGGACTTTCGTCGTCGGGACCCTGCGTCAACACCTGCGTCTGTCGCGTCGCGTAATCCATGATCGCGACTTCAAACCGCCCGCCATCGCGGCGGACGTACACGATGCCTTTGCCATCCGGCAGCGCGCGCGGGGAAACGTTGTAGCTGCCGTCGAACGTCACGCGCTCGATGGCGCCGCTGGCGATGTTGATCCGGTAGATCTGCGGCGAGCCGCCGCGGTCGGATGTGAACAACAACGACTGGCCGTCGGGCGTGAAGCATGCTTCGGTATCGATGGCCGGCGAGCTCATCACGCGACGCACGTCGCCGCCCTCGGCGCTCATGACGAAGATCTGCGAATTGCCGTCGCGCGTCAGCGTGACTGCCAACCGGCGGCCGTCGGGCGACCACGCCGGCGAGCTGTTGCTGCCGCGGAAATTGGCGACGGCGGCACGCTTGCCGGTGCCGAGGTTCTGCACATAGACGACGGGCTTCCTCTGCTCGAGCGACACGTACGCCAGCCGGTTGCCATCGGGCGCCCACTTGGGCGACAGGATGGGTTCGTTGGACGACACCACCGTCTGCGGATCGGCGCCATCGGCATCGGCGACCACCAGCTGGAAGCGCGTTCCCTGCTTGGTGACATAGGCGATGCGCGTGGA
>DATCFA010000355.1:0-4034 GCA_036509805.1 Casimicrobiaceae bacterium | reverse complement strand
CTGCAGTCAACGATCATTACTCGGTCGTGGCCGGCACCACGCTTTCCGGTGTCAATGTCACCGACAACGATTCGCTGAGCCCCAATTCCAGTGTCCAGGTGATCGAAATCGCCGGGCCGTCGCACGGCAATGCGCTGCTGGCGTCCGATGGCGAGCTGACCTATACGCCGAACCCGAGCTATCGCGGAAACGATTCGCTGTATTACGCGCTCAACAATGCCGGCACATCGTTCGCCAACGTATTCATCACCGTCAGCGATCCGGTGCCGGTGCCGGGACTCACGCCGGCGGGCATTGCGGCGCTGTCCGCGGGCATCGCGGGTCTCGCGTTGCGTCGTCGCCGCCGCAAATCCTGATATCCATCCGCGTACGTTAAAGGCGGTAGTCTGCGCGCCGTCGGCAGGCGCGGCCTCCGCAGTTTTCCTGGATCGGTCGCGCGCTTGCGTTCCGGCGTCAAGTTCCATTCGTTTCTAGAGCCGAGCGGCTACGGGATGGCTGCGCTCGCACATGTGCGCGGGCTGGTCAACGCGGGTGTTCCCGTGCAGTGGTGCCAGCTTGCACGGACCGACCAGGGCGTCGTGCCGTTGGTGCCGGGCCGCGCATCGCCGATGGTCGAACTCGCGCGCAACGATGCGTCGCTGGCCGACCTGCCGCAACTGCTCGCCGCGACCGCACTGCCGGTCGCCCACGATCGCGTCGTCGCCTTCACCGTACCCGAGTACTGGCCATGGCTGTTCGAGCCCGGGCGGCGCAACGTCGGCTGTACCGCGTGGGAAACCGACTGCCTGCCGGCGCACTGGCGCACGTTGCTCGACCTGGCCGATGCCGTCGTCGTGCCGTCGCGACAGAATCGCGACGTGATGCTGGCCGCCGGCGTGCGCGCGCCACTGTACGTGGTGCCGCACGTGCGACGGCACGCGTGGAATGCGTTCTCGCCAGCCGAACTCGACGCCGCGCGTCGCGAGTTCAGGCTCGAACGCGCGCGCACGGTGTTCTATTCGATCAACGCCTGGGACCCGCGCAAGGATCTTGGCGCGCTGCTGCGCGCGTTCGTCGCGGCGTTCACGTCTGACGATCCTGTCGCGCTGGTCGTCAAGACCGGGCCGGCCGGATTCGGCGCGCCACCGCTGTACCGCAAGGAAGCGGTGACATCGCTCGCGCAGCGCGCGATCGACGCGGCGGCGGATGCAGCCGGCCATCCTCCACCGTCCATCACGATGCTGCCGTACGAGTTGTCCGGCCGCGCGCTCGACCTGCTTCACCGGCTGGGCGACATTTATGTGTCGTTGTCGCACGGCGAGGCGTGGGGACTCGGCGCCTTCGATGCGGCGACGCTGGCAACCCCGGTATTGATGACCGGCTGGGGTGGGCATCGCGACTATTTGGGCGACGATGCGGGCTGGCCTGGCGCACTGCGCTGTCGGATGACGCGCGTGCCGGTGTTTCCGCCGGATGCGCCTTCGTACTGGCGCTCGCAGCGCTGGGCGAGCGTCGACGATGGCGTCGCCGTGCAGGCGATGCGCGAATTCGTCGCCGATCCTGCGCCGCACTTGCGCGCCGCCGAGACGATTGCCGAGCGCATTGCCAACGATTACGCCGAGCCGCGCATCGCGCGCGCGTTTCTCGCCGCACTCGACGGGAGCGCGCAATGACCGGCGTCGCGCGTGACTTCCACTTCGTGTTCGGATTGCGCCCGCAGGTGACACCGATGCACGTCATCCACTGGCTGTGCCTCGAATCCTGCCGGCAGGTGAACGCGCCGCGTGCGATCCACTTTCACTATAGGCACTTGCCGCATGGACGCTGGTGGGACCGCATCGCACCGCATCTGGTGTTGCATCGCGTCGGCGCGCCGGCACAGGGTTTCGATCCGGCGCGCTACGCCGATAGCGCGGAGGGGCGGCTGATTGCCAGTGCCGGATGGGACTACGCGCACGAGGCCGATTTCCTGCGCCTCGAGATCCTGGCGGCGCACGGTGGCGTCTACGCGGACATGGATACGCTGTTCGTCGACGCGTATCCCGATCGCTGGTATGCGAACGAATGCGTGCTCGGCGAAGAGGCGGCACAGCCGGATGCGCAGGGCGTGCTGCGGCCGTCGTTGTGCAACGCGATGATCATGGCGGCGCCGCACGCGGCATTCATCACGCGCTGGATCGCCGTGGCGCGCGAGGCGTTCGACGGCACGTGGAGCAGCCATTCGTGCCAGGCCGCCGCGCGGCTGTGGGGAAGCCACGCCGACGAAATCAGCGTGCTACCGCCGCAGGCCTGCTACCGGCACGCGGCGTCGCCTGCGGGCATCGCGTCGCTTTTCACCGCGAACGACCGCGACCTGCGTAGCGTGTATAGCCTGCACCTGTGGGCGCACCTGTGGTGGTCGCGCGCGCGCACCGACATCAGCGCATTTCACGCGGGACTGGTGACGCCGGCGTGGCTCAACAGCGCCGATGCGACCTACGCGGTGCTGGCGCGGCGGTTCCTGGCAGGTGCGGCGTGAGCGCCGATCTCGATCACGCCGGCGGCGTGCGGCAATCGCAGCGGCGGCAGCGGCGGATCGTATTGCGCGAGGCGCGTGCGCAACTCGGCTTCGCGCGCGAGCAGGCGCGCCGCCGACAGCGTCTTGCTGCTGGCGTTCGCCGCGTGGTGAGCGGCGCTGAACGCGTTGCCGCCATGGTATGTATAGATGTAACTCCAGCCGATGCCGGTGATGCGTGCGACCGCGCTCCCCGATTGCGCCAGCGACTGCATCATCGCCGAATCCTCGCCGCGGACAGCATCGGGATAGCGGGGCAACGTCGCGCGCACGGCCACGAGCGTTCCCTGCACGGCGTCCAGCGGCCACGCATCCATCCGCCAGTCTTCCCAGAACATCATTGCGCGCGCGGGAAACCAGTGGAGCTGCTCGGTGGAAAACGCCGCGGCTGCGTGCCGTTCGCGCAATGCGCCGACCTGCAGCTCGAGCCGCTGCGGATGGTGGCGATCATCGTCGTCCCATTGCGCGACGACGCCGCCGCGCGCGAGCTCGACGCTGCGGTTGCGCAGCGCACCCAGCGGCTGGCCTGGCGCAACGCGCTCGATCCGTGCATCGACGCCGGCGTCCGCGCACAGCGCGCGCACGCTGGCGTCGAATGGCGCGCCGCCGTCGTGGACGACGACGAGCTCGCGCGGCGCATGCGTCTGCCGCGCGAAATCGCCGATCGCCGCGGGCACGAATGCGCGCGACGCTTCGCGCGTCACCATCAGTCCGCTCACCAGCATCGCGGTCGACTCCTTTGCGGCCGGCGGGCGCTCCTTCTCCCGCCTGCGGGAGAAGGATGGGATGAGGGTGTGCGTCGGCGAAACCTGCCCTCTTCCGCAAGCGGGAGAGGGGGCTGCGTTGCGGTAGCATCCCCGGCATGAGTGCAAGCTGCATTCTGACGTATCGGCAGGGCGAAGGCGATGATGGCGCGCGCCGCGCCAATCTCGACAGCGTGCTCGCGCGGCTCGCGCGCTCGCCTGCGATCGAGACGATCGTCATCGAGCAGGACAGCGTGCCGCGGCTCGCCGGCACGCTGCCTCACGCCGATGCGCGGACCGTGTTCGTGCGCAACCCGGGTGCGTTCAACAAGGGATGGGGGATGAACATCGGTGCACGCGCCGTCGCCGGCTCCATCCTCGTATTCGCCGACGCCGACGTGCTGGTCGGCGCATCGCTGGAGCGGGCGATCGCGCTTTGCGCGAGCGAGTTCGCGCTGGTCAAGCCGTATGTGCGGCTCGCCGACCTGACGAAGGCGCAGACAGTGCTGCTGCAGCGCGATCCTTCAGCGTCGCTGACGCTCGATGCGGCCACGCTCGGCCGCGACGCGATCGGCGAATCGATCGTGCTGTGCGGCGGCGTATTCGTGATCCGCCGCGACGCGTTCGTCCACATCGGCGGCTTCGATGAGCGCTTCCTGGGCTGGGGAGGCGAGGACGACGCGATGACCATCAAGATCGAGCGTGCGCGACTGTCGTGCGTCGAGCTCGACGACGAGATCGCGCTGCACCTGTGGCAT
>DATCFA010000354.1:0-4786 GCA_036509805.1 Casimicrobiaceae bacterium | reverse complement strand
AAGAGTTGCGCGACGGCACCTGACGCCACCGTGTCGCGCGTCGCGAGCGGATGCAGCGCGCCGCTTTCGACGAAGTTGCCGCGCTGCGGCAACTCGCCCGCGGCGAGCTCCCATTCGTATTCGGTGGCGAGTCGCGCACCCGCCCAGCGCGCGTAGGCGTCGGCTTCGTAGTAGCTGACGTGCGTGACCGGCGCGTGCGGGTCGATTTCCGCTTCGCCGTGCAGCGTGAACGTGTGCCAGCGTCCGTCGCGGCGCGACCAGTAGAGCGGCGCGTCCCATTGCTGGCGCAGCACCTCGTCCCACCCCGCCGCAAGCCAGTGCTCGGGACGCCGGTAGCCGTCGTCGTCGATGAACGCCGCGAACTGGCCGTTGGTGACCGGATGCGAAGCGAGCGCGAAAGGCGCCACGTACGCGCGATGGCGCGGTCCCTCGTTGTCGAACGCAAACCCGGTGCCGTCGTGGCCGAACTCGCGCAGGCCGCCGGCGAATGCGATCCACTCGGCGCGTCGTGGCGTCACACGCGTCAGCGGCCACCCGGGCGTGTATTGCGGGCGCAGCGGATTGCGCGCCAGCAGGTGCTTGACGTCGGTCAGCATCAGTTCCTGGTGTTGCTGCTCATGCTGGACACCGAGTGCGATGACGTCGGCCAGCGCGGGCGCGACCGGCGCCGCCAGCAGCGCGCACATCGCGTCGTCGACGTGCGCGCGGTACGCATGGACCTCCGCCAGCGACGGGCGCGACAGCAGGCCGCGCTCGGGTCGCGGATACTGGTCGCCGACGGCGTTGTAGTACGAGTTGAACAGCATCCGGTAGGACGGGTCGATCGGCACGTAGCCGCCGGCGTGCGGCGCCAGCACGAATGTCTCGAAGAACCAGCTCGTGTGCGCGAGATGCCACTTGACCGGACTGGCGTCGGGCATCGACTGCAACGCGCAGTCCTCGGCGGACAGCGGTGCTGCCAGCGCTTCGCTGGCGGCGCGCATGCGCGTGTAGCTGACGGCCGCCGGCGCATTGGCGAGTGCCGGGGCGGCAAGCGGCGGAGCGACGTTGCGTTGCGTGGTCATGGCGTGGCGCGTGGCAAAAATGCCACCCTACGCGCAATCCGCGGCTGTCGCTGTCGGCGCATTCCTGCAACGGCTGATGCGCGCGCGCAGCCGCCACCGGTCATGGCGGATGCTGCGCAGTCCGTTGTGCGTTTTGTGCTCACCGTACGTCCACGTGCGCCGCGCCGGCGTCGAAGCGACCGATTGCGCGCGCGTGCAAGAACCCTTCGCTGCGAAAGACCTGCAGCACCGCATCGGCCGCTTGCGGCGCGACGGCGACCAGCAGGCCGCCGGAGGTCTGCGGATCGGTCAACAGCGCCTGCGCCGATGCCGGCAGCGACGACGACAGCGTGATGTCGGCGCTGGCACTGGTCCAGTTGCGCGCCGATGCGCCGGTGACGCATCCGCCGGTGGCGAGCGATGCCGCGTCGGCGAAAAGCGGCACGCGCGGCCAGTCGAGCGTCGCGCGCACACCGGACGCGCGGCAGATTTCGAGCAGGTGGCCAGCGAGTCCGAAGCCGGTGACGTCGGTCAGTGCGTGCACGCCGTCCATTGCGCCGAGGGCGACACCGGGCGTGTTGAGCTGTGTCGTGCTGTCGACCATCGCGCGGTAGTTTGCCACCGCCAGCGTGCCCTTCTTCAGCGCTGCGCTGTAGACGCCGACGCCGAGCGGCTTGCCGATGACCAGCACATCGCCCGCTTGCGCGCCGGCATTGCGCTTGATGTTGCGCGGGTCGGCGATGCCGATGACGACCAGTCCGTAAATCGGTTCGACCGAGTCGATCGTGTGACCGCCTGCAATGGGGATGCCGGCGCGACGGCACGCGCTTTCGCCGCCGTCGAGAATCGCGCGGATGACATCGACGGGCAGCTTGTCCACGGGCATCGCCACCAGCGCCAGCGCGAACAGCGGCGTCGCGCCCATCGCGTAAATGTCGGAAATCGCGTTGGTGGCCGCAATCGCGCCGAAGTCGTGCGGGTCGTCGACGATCGGCATGAAGAAGTCGGTGGTCGCGACGATGGCCTGCGTGTCGTTGATCCGGTAGACCGCTGCATCGTCGGACGTCTCGATGCCCACGATCAACGCGGGCGGGACCAGGCCGGGTGCTGCGCGTGCGAGGATTTCGCGGAGCACTGCGGGCGCGATCTTGCAGCCGCAACCACCGCCGTGACTCATCGACGTGAGGCGCGGGGCAGGCGGTGCAATCGGCGCTGCGGCGGACAGGGCTTCGTTCATGGATGCGGGTCTCGAGGACGCGATGTGCATTTTACTGCGTCCAGCATCGGCGCCCGACAAAGACGTCGCACGCGCCGTCCCGGACGGTCGGAAACGGGCTCCCGGCGCGACTTCCGCAACGTGTCGCGTCGCCAACTGCGGGCGTCGGATCGCGAAAAGCTCGCCGGCTGCGCGCGATCAGGCAGGGCGTGGTGCAACGCACAAACCGCGCATTCGTTGCGAAAACTCGACAGCGGCGGCCGGCGGATCGTTGCGCGGCTTCCCATCCTGCCACGTCAGGGGGTAGCATCGCCGCCAGCGGCCAAGAGTGAATATTTCCGGCGTGCGCCGGATGCAAGCACCGAAGGCATCCCGTGCGGGGCGCCGTTCGTGCATCTCGCCCTTAGGCGCGCGCCATTGCCGGAGGGGCATTGAAAGCCACGAACATCGCAGCACCCGCGTACTTTCACAAGGTCGTCGACTGCCAATGGGCGTGCCCCGCGCACACCCCCGTTCCCGAATACATCCGGATGATCGCCGCCGGCCGCTATACCGACGCGTACATCGTCAACTGGAAGTCCAACGTCTTCCCGGGAATTCTCGGCCGCACCTGCGATCGTCCGTGCGAGCCCGCATGCCGGCGCGGCCGCGTCGAGGAGGGCTCTGCGCAGCACACCGCCGCCGCCGCGAAGCCGGAGCCCGTGGCCATCTGCCGGCTGAAGCGGGTCGCCGCCGATTTCAAGGACGACGACATCAGTGCGTACCTGCCGCCGAAGGCGACGATGCGCAACGGCAAGCGCGTGGCACTCGTCGGCGGAGGGCCCGCGTCGCTGACCGTCGCGCGCGACCTGGCGCCGCTCGGCTACGAATGCATCGTGTTCGATCAGGACGCGCGTGCGGGCGGCATGATGCGCTCGCAGATTCCCAAGTTTCGCCTGCCCGACACGGTGATCGACGAGGAATGCGGCTACATCCTCGACATGGGCGTGGAATTCCGCGGCGGCCGGCGTATCGATTCGCTGCGCAAGCTGCTCGACGAAGGGCATGACGCGGTGTTCGTCGGCAGCGGCGCGCCGCGCGGGCGCGACCTCGACGTGCCCGGACGCCGCGAAGCCGCGAAGCACATTCACATCGGCATCGATTGGCTGTCGTCGGTGTCGTTCGGCCATGTGACATCGATCGGCAAGCGCGTGATCGTGCTGGGCGGTGGCAACACGGCGATGGACTGCTGCCGCAGCGCGCGGCGCTTGGGCGGCGGCGACGTGCAGGTAGTCGTGCGCTCGGGTTTCGACGAGATGAAGGCGTCGCCGTGGGAGAAGGAAGACGCTGCGCACGAGGGAATCCCGATCCACAACTACCTGGTGCCGAAATTCTTCACGCATGCGGGCGGCACGCTCACCGGCGTCACGTTCGAAAAGGTCGCGGCGATGCGCGATGCCGCCGGCAAGCGCGTGCTTGCACCCACCGGCGAGCCCGACGTGCACTTTCCCTGCGACGACGTGCTGGTGGCGATCGGCCAGGAAAACGCATTCCCGTGGATCGAGCGCGACATCGGGCTGGAGTTCGACGAGCACGGCATGCCGGTGCTCGACCGTGTGACACTGATGTCGACGCGTGCCGGCGTGTTCTTCGGCGGCGACTCGGCGCTCGGTCCCAAGAACATCATCTGGGCGGTGGCGCACGGCCACGATGCGGCAATCTCGATCGACCTCCATTGCCGCGGCGAGGACATGCACCAGCGGCCGCCGCCGCACGTCAACCTGGTGTCGCAGAAGATGGGCATCCACGAGTGGAGCTACGACAACGCGATCGCCGGTGACGCACGTTATCGCGTGCCGCTGAAGGACACGGTGATCGCGCTCAAAAGCATCAACGTCGAGGTCGAGCTGGGTTTCGACCCGAAGCTCGCGTTCGCCGAGGCGCAACGCTGTCTCAACTGCGACGTCGAGACGGTATTCGCCGACAAGCTTTGCATCGAGTGCGACGCCTGCGTCGACATCTGCCCGATGGATTGCATCACGTTCACCGCCAACGGCGACGAGGCTGACCTGCGCAGCCGTCTCAACGCGCCTGCGCGCAACACGTCGCAGGATCTGTACGTGTCGGGCGCACTCAAGACCGGGCGCGTGATGGCGAAGGACGAGGACGTGTGCCTGCATTGCGGGCTGTGCGCCGAGCGCTGCCCCACGGGTGCGTGGGACATGCAGAAATTCCTGCTCGACCTGGCGCTTGCCGACGACCGCGCGCGGCCGCGCGCGGCCACGGCGCGCGCGCCGGCGCAGACCGCAGCGGCGGATGCGCAATGAAGCCCGCATCGCGCGTCAACGACTTTGTCGTCAAATTCGCCAACGTCAACGGCTCGGGATCGGCGTCGGCCAACGGGCTCTTCGCGCGCGCCGTGCTGCGCATGGGCGTGCCGGTCGCGGCACGCAATATCTTCCCGTCGAACATCCAGGGATTGCCCACGTGGTACGAGGTGCGCGTCGTCGAGGCAGGCTGGCGCGGGCGGCGCGGCGGTGTCGACCTG
>DATCFA010000353.1:0-2824 GCA_036509805.1 Casimicrobiaceae bacterium | reverse complement strand
AACGCGTGGCACATCGCGAGTGTTGCCGGACGCCGGGTATGCGGCTCCAATCCCATCTCGCTGATCACTCCCTGCCATCGCGTCACCGGCAGCCGCGGCGACCTGGGCGGCTTCATGCATTCGATGGCGAGCGATCCGTTGCGCATCAAGCGATGGCTGCTCGCCCACGAGCGCAAATTCTTCGACGGACCGCTACGTTAGCGATGCGCGTCGCGCGCCATCCGCATCGATGAGCGCGCAACCTCTACCGGCCGAAACCGTTGCGTCGATCGACGCGTTCTGCGACCAGTTGTGGCTGCAGGACGGCTTGGCACCCGCGTCGCTCGCCGCCTACCGGCGCGATCTGCTCGCATGGACACGATGGCTCGACGCGTGCGGGCGGCCACTCATCGGCGCCGAACGCGGCGATGTCGAACGCTGGCTCGCCGACCAGTTTCGCGCGAAAGCCAAGGCGACGTCCATCGGGCGCCGGCTGTCTGCCGTGAAGCGTTTCTACCGGATGCAGCTCGAGCGCGGCGCGGTGCGGGACGATCCGACATTGCGCGTTCGGCCGCCGAAGCCGGGACGGCGGCTGCCGAAAGGGCTGTCCGAAACACAGGTCGAGGCACTGCTGGCGGCACCCGATGTCGGCACGCCGCTGGGATTGCGCGATCGCGCGATGCTGGAAACGCTGTACGCCACCGGACTGCGCGTGTCGGAGCTCGTGGGATTGAAGCACGCGCAGGTGTCGCTCGCCAGCGGTGTCGTCCGCGTCATCGGTAAGGGCAGCAAGGAGCGCCTGGTGCCGCTGGGCGACGAAGCGGCCGTGTGGATCCAGCGATACCTGGCGGGTGGCCGCCGCGCCATCGCGGGCGATGCGCGCGACCCGCACATCTTCCTGACGACGCGGCGCACGCCGATGACGCGCCAGGCATTCTGGGCATTGATCAAGCGCCACGGGAGCGTCGCCGGCATCTCGCTAACGTCGCTGTCGCCGCACGTGCTGCGCCACGCATTCGCCACGCACCTGCTGAACCACGGCGCCGACCTGCGCGTCGTGCAGTTACTGCTCGGCCACGCCGACATCACCACGACAACGATCTACACGCACGTCGCGCGCGAGCGCCTGAAGGCGCTGCACGCAGCCCACCATCCGCGCGGCTGACGCCGCCGTCGCCTACTTCAGGTGGTCGGCTGAAGTAGGGTCAGCGGCTGAAGTAGGGTCAGAGACGACTTTCGATAAGTCGTCTCTGACCCTACTTTATTGGAGGTGGTCGAGCATGTACGTGTAGTTGAGCGCCGCCATGAACGCTTCCTGCTTGTTGTCCGCCGCGCCGTTGTGGCCGCCTTCGATGTTTTCGTAGAGGCTCACGTCGTCGCCGTATGCGAGCATCTTCGCGGCCATCTTGCGCGCCTGCGCCGGGCCGACGCGGTCGTCGCGTGTCGACGTCGTCAGCAGCATCGGCGGATATTTCTGACCGGCGTGGACGTTCTGGTACGGCGAGAACACCTTCATGTACGCCCAGTCGGAAGGGATGTCGGGGTCGCCGTATTCGGCGATCCACGAAGCGCCCGCGGCGAGATGCGTGTAGCGCTTCATGTCGAGCAGCGGCACTTCGCAGACGACGGCGCCGAAGAGCTGCGGATACTGCGTCAGCATGTTCCCCACCAGCAGGCCGCCGTTGCTGCCCCCATAGGCGGCCAGGTGCGGCGGCGACGTGATCTTGCGCGCGATCAGGTCCTGCGCCACCGCGGCGAAGTCCTCGTACGCGCGCGGCCGGTTGGCCTTCAGCGCCGCCTGGTGCCAGCGCGGCCCGTATTCGCCGCCACCGCGGATGTTGGCGACGACGAACACCGCGCCATGGGCGAGCCACGCGCGACCGATCGTGCCGCTGTAGTGCGGCTGCAGCGAGACCTCGAAACCGCCGTAGCCGTAGAGCGCCGTCGGATTGCTGCCGTCCAGCTTCATCGCTTTCGGCCCGATGACGAAGTACGGCACGCGCGTGCCGTCTTTCGACGCCGTGAAATAACGGTTGACCGCGTATTTCGACGCGTCGAAGAACACCGGGCTGCGCTTGATCGGGCGCGCGTTGCCGCTGCCGAGGGCGCCGTAGTAAAGCGTCGTCGGTTCGAGATACCCGGTCACAGCCATGAAATACGCGTCGCTGTGGTCGGGATCGATGCCGGTCGCGCTGATCGTGCTCAGCTCCGGCGCACCGCCGAGGGGCTCGCGCTTCCACTCACCCCTGCGCGGCGTCAGCACTTCGAGACTGCTGACGACGTCGTGCATCATCGTGACGATCAGGTGATGGCGCGTCCACGAATAGCTTTCGAGCGACGTGGTGTCGGTGGGCGCGAACAGCACGGTGAATGCGCGCTTGCCCGCCATGAAATCGTCGAAGTTCGTGGCGAGCAGCGCGCCAGCCGGAAACGTCTGGCCGCCTACCGTCCACGGCGAGCGCAGCTCCACCGTCATCCATTCGCGACGCACCTGTGCCTTGGCATCGTTGGGCACGTCCACGCGCATCAGCTTGCCGTCATGCCCGCGCAGGTAGACCTCGGAGTCGTAGAACGCGATGTTGCGCTCGACGAAGTCGCGCACATAGCCCGGGGTGTTGTCACGGTGGGCGGTGATTGCAAGGTCGTCGTCGTGTCCTTCGTAGACGAGCATCGCGGCACTCAGCGGCGTGCCGCGCTTCCATGCCTTGGCGACCCGCGGATAGCCCGACTTCGTCATCGAGCCGGCGCCGAAATCGGTGCCCACATAGACGTTGTCGGCATCGATCCAGCTGATAGCGGTTTTCGCCTCGGGAAGCGTGAAGCCGCCGGCCACGAACTTGCGCGT
>DATCFA010000352.1:0-7524 GCA_036509805.1 Casimicrobiaceae bacterium | reverse complement strand
CAAAGAGTGCGAAGATGAAGGCGGCGGCCCGGAATTACCAGTAGCCGATGGGCGTAGCGCCGGCACTTTGCCCAGCGCGCGCATGGGCGCAGAATCGAACACGCAAGCCCCAGCCGCCGAAACTCCACCGTCCGTTCCAGCGAGGCGATCGATGTCCCCGATTATCCGCTATCCATTGCGCAGCATCGTGGCCGCGGCCGCGATGGCCACGCTGATGACCACACACACCGCAAGTGCACAAACCATCATCGACGAATGGGCATCGGTGAAGGTGCCCCCGGCACCGGTGCTCAAGTCCGTGACCGCGGACAGCAAGACCACGGCGCTTTTGATGCTCGACTTCAACGAGCAGACCTGCAACGAGCAGCGCCGGCCACGCTGCATCGCGTCGCTGCCGAGAGTCGCGAAGATGCTCGCCGCCGCGCGCGCCGCGGGCGTGCCCGTCATCTACAGCCTGGGCGGCGGCGGCAAGGTGACCGACATCCACAAGGAGGTCGCGCCGATCGGTGGCGAGCCGGTGGTTTCGTCGAGCGTCGACAAGTTCCGTGGCACCGACCTCGAGGAAATACTGAAGAGCAAGGGCATCAAGACGGTGGTCGTCGCGGGCGCCGCCGCGCATGGCGCCATCCTCTACACGGCCAGCGGTGCCGCGATGCGCGGCATGAAGGTGCTGGTTCCGGTCGACGCCATTTCCGCCGACCTGGCCTACGCGGAGCAATACACGGTGTGGCAGCTCGCGAACGCGCCGCTGGTCGGGAGCGCGGTGACGCTGACTTCGGTCGACGCGCTGAAGTTTCAGTGACCGGCGGCCCCGCGCCCCGGTAAGCGCCCCCGCGCAGGCCCCCCCGGAGACTGTGGCACCATTGCGCGGCGCGCCGGAGCGCAAAGACGCCCCGGCGAGCGCCGGGCACGTCTGGCACGCAACATTTGCGCTGGCCGGTAATCCAAGCCACTCCGGCCACCCGCATTCATGTCCACCTTTCGCCCCTGGTTCGACGACCCTCCGCGTCGCAGCGACGTCGTCACGATCCCGCTGTTCTGGCTCGCGCTCATCCTGTCGCTGCTGGTCCACGTTGCGGCGATCTGGTTGTTCCTTTCACGCGAGCCGCCGAAGATCTTGCCCGGCATGGTGCAGAACGACGTCAGCGTGCCGATGTCGGTGAAGCTCGCCACCGCTCCCGCGCAACGTTCGCCGGCGCAGCCCACGCCGAGCACGCCGCCGCCCCCGGCGCCCACGCCGCGGCGTGCGCGGCCGCGCCCGCCACGCGCGCGCACACCGCCGGTGCTGGCAGCGCTGCCGGGCGTGCCTAGTCCGGAGTCGTTGCCGATGGCGCGGCCGCCGGTGGTGCCACTGACGCAGGCGCCGCCACCCGAGGAAATGGCGGGCGACCTGTCCGCCTATATCGCCCAGCAGCGTGTCGCTCGCGGCGAGGCACCCGTGAGGCCGAGCGCGAATCCCGCGGACGACGCCGAGGCGCGCCGTGATCGCGCGATCGCCGCGAACCTGGCGTCGTCCAGTTCGCCGACCTACTACGGCGAGCCCAAGAACAGCGGCGGCGTGTTCCAGGTCACGTACATCGGCTATGACGATGCCGAGTTCACGTTCTTCGGTTGGGACCAGGATATCCGCCGCCGTGCGTCGCAGAAGATCGACGTGCGTTTGGGCAACAACGCCAATATCCGCATCGCGATCGTGCGCAAGATGATCGCGATCATCCGTGAATACGAAAAGGAAGATTTCACGTGGCGCTCGGACCGTCTCGGGCGAACCATTACGCTGTCGGCGCGGAGCCAGGACCAGCCGGCGCTCGAGGATTTCCTGATGCGCGACTTCTTCGACACGCTGCAGCCGGTGCAACACTAGCCATCGTCCACGGCGGGGCCGGCGCTGATGCGCTACGATTGCGCATATGGACATCGCCTTCATCGTCGATCCGCTGACGGGATTGAAGCCGTATAAGGACTCGAGCATCGCGATGATGCGTGCGCTCGCCCGGCGCGATCACCGCGTGTACGCGATGCAGCAGGGCGACCTTTGGTGGCGCGGCGGCGAGACGCACGCGGCCGTGCAGCACCTGGCACTCGGCAAGACCAACGAGGACTGGCATCGCGCCGGCGATGCCGAGGCGCGCAAGCTCGCCGACTTCGGTGCGGTGATCATGCGCAAGGACCCGCCGTTCGACATGGAGTACGTCTACTCGACGTACCTGCTCGAGCAGGCGGAGGCCAACGGCGCGCATGTCTACAACCGTCCGCGCGCGATCCGCGACAACAACGAGAAGATGGCCATCGCCAAGTACCACGCGTGGATCTCGCCCACGCTGGTCACGCGCGACGTCGTGCTGATCAATGCATTCATCGACGAGCACCGTGATGTCATCGTCAAGCCGCTCGACGGGATGGGCGGATCATCGATCTTCCGCGTCACCGCCAACGACGCCAACCGCAACGTCATCATCGAGACGGTCGGCGCGCTCGGCACGCGCACGATCATGGTGCAGCGCTACATTCCCGAGATCGTCGACGGCGACAAGCGGATCATCCTGATCGCCGGTGAGGCGGTGCCGTATGCGCTGGCGCGCATCCCGCGCGCCGGTGAGACGCGCGGCAACCTGGCCGCCGGCGGCCGCGGCGTAGCGCGCGCGCTGACCGCGCGCGACAAGGAAATCGCGGCGGCACTCGGGCCAAAGCTGTGGGCGGAAGGCCTGCTGGTGATCGGCCTGGATGTCATCGGCGCCTACCTCACCGAGGTCAACGTCACCAGCCCGACGTGCTTTGTCGAGATCACCGAGCAGACGGGCTTCGACGTCGCCGGGCGCTTCGCCGAAGCGCTCGAATCCGCCATCGACTGAAAAAGGCGATCCATGACGACCGCCCGTTGCCGGAGCCGCTTTCCGCTACCATGAGTTCGCACCTGCCGCGCCCGCCTCGCAAAACGTGATCGGCATCCTCATCATCGCGCACGACACGCTGCCCGAGAGTCTGGTGCGCACGGTCACGCACGTGCTCGGCGCGCGGCCGGCGCTGTTCGACGCGCTGTCGGTGGCGGCGCGCGACGATCCGCTCGACCTCGTGCCCGCGGCGAGGAAGCACGTCGCGCGCGTCGACGGCGGCAAGGGCGTGCTGATCATTTCCGACCTGTACGGCGCGTCACCGTGCAACCTCGCGATGAAACTCCTCGACCCGCCGCGCATCGAAGGCATTGCCGGCGCGAGCCTGCCGATGCTGATCCGCGCGCTCACCTATCGCGACAAGGACATGGGAACGCTGATCACCAAGGCCATTTCCGGCGCGCGCGACGGCGCCATGCATCTCGAGCCGATCCATGCAACAACGCGAGGTTGAGATCGTCAACAAGCTGGGGCTGCACGCACGTGCGTCGGCCAAGCTGACGCAGCTCGCCGCGAAGTTCCAGAGCGAAGTGCACATGGCGCGCAACGGTCGCCGGATCAACGCCAAGAGCATCATGGGCGTGATGATGCTGGCGGCAGGCAAGGGCTCGAAAGTGACGCTGGAGGTCGATGGTTCCGACGAGGGTGAGGCGATGAGCGCGTTGTGCGAGCTGATCGCAGGGTATTTCGGCGAGGGTCAATGAACGCGCTGGCCCTCACCCCGTCGCCGGAGGCCGCACGCCCATGATGGTCAGCTTCGCGCTGCACGGCATCGGCGTGTCGAGCGGCATCGCGATCGGCCGCGCGCAGTTGGTGTCGCACGCAACGCTCGAAGTCGCGCACTATCACATCTCCGCGGCACAGGTCGGCGAGGAAATCGCGCGCTTCAACTCGGCAATCGCCGATGTCCAGCGCGAGCTCGAGTCGCTGCACAGCGCGCTGACCACAGGTGACGTCCCGGGCGAATTCGGCGCGTTCCTCGACGTGCACTGGATGATACTCAATGACCCGACGCTGTCGGATGCGCCACGGCGAGTCATCACCGAACAGCACTGCAACGCCGAGTGGGCGCTGCTGCAGCAGATGAACGTGCTCGTCGAGCAGTTCGACCAGATCGAGGACCCGTACCTGCGCGAGCGCAAGAGCGACGTCGTACAGGTGGTCGAGCGCGTGCTGAAGCGCCTGATGGGCAGCCACAGCCCGCTGCACACCGGGTCGAACGAGTCCAACACGATCATCGTCGCGCACGACCTGTCGCCGGCCGATGTGATCCAGTTCAAGCGCCACCACTACGGCGCGTTCCTCACCGACCTTGGCGGCGGCACGTCGCACACGGCGATCGTCGCGCGCAGCCTCAACGTTCCAGCCGTAGTCGCCACGCACAATGCCCGCCAGTTGATCCGCGACGGTGAGATGCTGATCGTCGACGGCAGCAACAACGTGGTGATCGTCAATCCCGATCGCGCCGTCCTTGCGGAATACCGGCTGAAGCAGACCGGCATCGAGCTCGAGCGCCAGAAGCTCAAACGGCTGCGCAGCACCCGCGCGGCCACCGTCGATGGCCGCGGCATCGAGCTTTTCGCGAATATCGAGCTGCCCCAGGACATCGACTACGCGCTCGACATGGGCGCCGAGGGTGTCGGCCTGTTCCGCTCCGAATTCCTGTACCTGAACCGCGAAGGCCTGCCAAGCGAAGACGAGCAGTTCGAGGCGTACCGCGCGGTCGCCGAAGCGATGCAGGGCAAGCCGGTGACGATCCGCACGTTCGACCTGGGCGCCGACAAGCACAAGGAAGGGCTCGGCGGACTGTCGCGGGTCGCGCCCAATCCCGCGCTGGGCCTGCGCGCCGTGCGCTTCTGCCTTGCCGAGCCGCGGCTGTTCCAGACGCAGCTGCGCGCGATCCTGCGAGCGTCGCACTACGGCAACGTGCGCATCCTGATCCCGATGCTCGCGTCGGTGGGCGAGATCGTGGCGAGCCGGGCTGCGATCGATGTCGCCAAGGAATCGCTGCGCGAGCGCGGCGTGCCGTACAACGAAAGTGTCGAGGTCGGCGGCATGATCGAGATTCCCGCCGCCGTGCTCGCCATCGGCGCGTTCGCCTCGCGGCTCGACTTCCTGTCGATCGGAACCAACGACCTGATCCAGTACACGCTGGCCGTCGATCGCGCGGACGAAGCGGTGTCGCATCTGTACGATCCGCTGCATCCGGCGGTGATACGTCTGCTGGCGTTGGCGATCGGCGGCGCGCACAGGGCCGGCAAGCCGATCGCCGTATGCGGCGAGATGGCCGGCGACCTCGCGATGACACACCTGCTGGTCGGCCTCGGGCTCACCAGCTTTTCGATGCATCCCGCGCACCTGCTGCCGGTCAAGCAGCGCCTTCTCGCCAGCGACTATGCGTCGCTGAAGCAGCAGGTCGCGCGCATCCGCCGCAGCGACGATCCCGTCGAGATCGCTGCGCTGCTGGAGCGCCTCGACGCGTGAGCGGGGAATGTCGGTCGCATCGCGCATGTTTGCCCGCGTGGTCGCCACCGCGTGATTATGCTAATGTCATGACCATGAACAACCTGCTCCGTTGGCTGGTACTCGGCGCGCTGGCGCTGCGCTGCGCGAGCGCCGCTGCCGCGATCGTCGGCGCGCCCGCGCCTGCGTTCGCGTTGCCCGATGCCGACGCGAAGACGGTGTCGCTCGCGACGCTGCATGGGCACGTCGTCTATGTCGACTTCTGGGCGTCGTGGTGCGGGCCGTGCCGCAAGTCGTTTCCATGGATGAACGCGATGCAGCAGAAGTACGCGGCACAAGGCTTCAAGGTCGTCGCGGTGAACGTCGACAAGCGGCGCGCTGATGCCGACAAGTTCCTCGCACAGGTGCCCGCGCGGTTCACGACGGTGTTCGACGCCAGCGGCGCGACACCCGCTGCGTACGACGTCAAGGCGATGCCGAGCTCGGTGCTCGTCGACGCCGACGGCAACGTGATGCTCGTCGAGGAAGGTTTTCGCGACGAACGCCGCGACGAACTCGAGGCGCGCATCCGCGCGCTGCTTCCCCACCCCTGACCGAGGATTCACTTATGCGCCGCATCGTCACCGTTGCGTTGGTCATCGTGTGCGCCGGCTGCGCGTCGGTGTCGCCGCCGAAGCCTTGGGAAAAGGGCGACCTGTCGCGCGCGTCGATGCAGTTCGACAGCGACCGCCTCGGCGCGAAGTACACCGACCATGTCTACCAGAGCAAGGAAATGACGAGCGGCGGCCAGGGCGTCGGCGGAGGCGGCTGTGGCTGCAACTGATTCGAAGCGGCGCACCGTCAATCCGTTCCTCGCTGCGGCGCTCGCGCTGCCGGGAATCCTGCCGGCGACAGCCCTTGCACAGACGGTGCCGGACAAGGGCATCTTCTCGCTCGACTATCTCGACTATCGCGACTGGCAGCCCGGTGGCGATCGGATGAGCGTCAGGAGTCCGTCGCTGTACGTGCTCGCGCCGTTCGCCGACAAGTGGACGGTCGAAGGCTCGCTCGTCTACGACGCGATGTCGGGAGCGTCGCCGCTGTGGTTCAACACGCTGTCGGGCGCGTCGGGTCTGGGGGTCACCGATTACCGCACCGCGGGCGACGTCAAGGTCACGCGCTACTTCGACCGTTACTCGATCGGCGTCGGCGGCGCGTATTCGCACGAGCGTGACTACATTTCGCGCGCCGGGTCGCTGGACGCGCGGTGGTGGACCGCCGACAAGAACACGACGCTCGCGTTCAGCTTCGCCGGCAACGCCGACTACATTCATCCGAGCGCGCGCGAACTCGACAACGGTGGGCGCGACACGCTCGATTTTCTGGTCGGCATCACGCAGGCGCTGTCGCCGCTCGACATCGTGCAATCGAACATCACGTATTCGAGCGGGCACGGTTATTTCTCCGATCCCTACAAGCCACTCGACACGCGACCCGACGAGCGCCGTGTGCTGGCGTGGCAGACACGCTACTACCATCGCTTTGCAGCGCCCGATGCAACACTGCAGCTCGGGTACCGCTATCTGAACGACTCGTTCGGCGGCGATTCGCATACGTTCGATGTCGCGTGGGCGCAGTCGCTGGCGTGGGGCGTGACGCTGACGCCGAGCTTTCGCTACTACACGCAGGCTGCGGCGAACTTCTGGTTCGGGCCGCCGTACCCGCAGGGCTTCGTGCAGGGGCAGGATTTCACCGCCGACACGCGGCTGTCGGCATTCGGCGCGATGACCGTCGGCCTCAAGGTCGCGAAGGAATTCGCCGATGGGTGGAGTGTGAACCTGAGCGCCGACTTCTATCGCCAGCGCTCGGGTTGGCGCGCGTTCGGCGAAGGCAGCCAGGGAATCGATCCATTTTCGGCACGTTGGATCGGCGCGGGCGTCAGCAAGACGTTCTGAGCGGTGCGCCGGGCTTTCTTCGTGGATGAAACGGCAGCGTGAGATCGCCGCGCTTTCACGCGCTATTCTTCCCGCGATGAACGCCGCCGCCACGCTGCATCGCACCGCGTTTCGCGCGATGGGCGGCGACAACGAATTGCTGCTCGGGGGCACCGCCGCGCTCGATGGCGTTGCGCGCGCGGCCATCGACGACGTGCAACGGATCGAGCGCAAGTATTCCCGTTACCGCGACGACA
>DATCFA010000351.1:0-3677 GCA_036509805.1 Casimicrobiaceae bacterium | reverse complement strand
GGAGGTGGCCGCTGCAACTTCACCAACGTCAACGCGGGTCCCGCGAACTTCCTTTCGCGCAATCCCGATTTCTGCCGCTCCGCCCTCGCGCGCTACACGCCGCGCGACTTCATCGCGCTGGTCGAGCGACATGCCATTGCATATCACGAGAAAAAACTCGGCCAGCTTTTCTGCGACGAATCGGCGGCGGCGATCATCGCGATGCTGAAGGACGAATGCGACGCGGGCAACGTCGAATGGTGGGTGCCGTGTGCGGTCGACGCCGTGGCGCGGAGCACCGTCGCGTTCGTGCTCGCGACGCCGCGCGGCGCGGTGTCCTGCACATCGCTCGTCATCGCAACCGGCGGCCTCACCGTGCCGAAGATCGGTGCCACGCCGTTCGGCTACCGGATCGCCGAGCAGTTCGGATTGGCGGTGGTGCCACCGCGGCCCGCACTGGTGCCGCTCGCGTTCGCGCCCGATGCGCTGGCGCGTTATGGCGACCTCGCAGGCGTTTCGCTCGACGCCGAAGTCCTGTGCGGCGATGGCCGTTTCCGCGAGAACCTGCTGTTCACGCACCGCGGATTGTCGGGCCCGGCGATCCTGCAGATCTCCTCGTACTGGGACGGCAAGGCGCCGCTGGTGATCGATTTGCTGCCCGGACGCGACACGCGCGCGCTGCTGTTCGACGCGCGCCACTCGCCGCAGCGCATCGACGCAGTGCTTGCCGCGCATTGGCCGAAGCGCTTCGCGCAGCAATGGCTCGCCGCGCACGATGGCGTGCGGCCGTTGCGTGAAACGGGCGACGCGCATCTCGAACGAATCGCGGCCGCGATCCACGCATGGCCGGTGATGCCCTCGGGAACGCTCGGCTATGCGAAAGCCGAAGTCACGCTTGGCGGCGTCGACACGCACGTGCTGTCGTCGCGCAGCATGGCCGCCAATGCTGTGTCCGGACTGTATTTCATCGGCGAGGTTGTCGACGTCACCGGATGGCTGGGCGGATACA
This sequence comes from Casimicrobiaceae bacterium, assembly GCA_036509805.1. Taxonomy (GTDB): domain Bacteria; phylum Pseudomonadota; class Gammaproteobacteria; order Burkholderiales; family Casimicrobiaceae; genus VBCG01. The sequence continues at coordinate 2,689 of DATCFA010000351.1, read as the reverse complement.
ACTTCCAGTGGGCATGGTCGTCCGCCAACGCCGCGGCGCAGGCGGTATAGCGCGGCGCCGGACATCGTTGCGGTACACGATCGCGCGACGCGCAGGGCCGGCGCCCGCAACCGATGCTAAACTCGGCGTCCGCACAGCGCGTCAAGCGCCTTCGCAATGGATTCCACGCTCGCGTCTTCCCCGTCCCCGGTCGTTTCCACGCGCGCACTGTTTTTCCGGTTCCTCGAAACGGGATTGTCGGGCTTCGGTGGCGTGATGCCTTTCGCGTACCGGATGTTGGTCGAACGGCACGCGTGGCTGACGGAAGCCGAATTCGCCGAAGTGCTCTCGTTGGCGCAATTCCTGCCGGGCCCGAATATCGTCAACGTCACCGTCATGATCGGCCGCCGCTTTCAGGGGCCGCGCGGCGCCATCGTGGCATTCCTCGGGCTGATGCTGATGCCAATGGTCATCGTGCTGCTGCTCGCCGTGATCTACGCCCGCTTTTCGGATGTGGAAATCGTGCGCCACGCATTCACCGGCGTCGCCGCGGGCGCGTCGGGACTGGTTCTGTCGATGGGCATCAAGATGGCGCGTAACGTGCGCAAGAGCGTGGTGATGCTGGCCATCGCCACGGCGACATTTGTCGCGATCGGCATCGTTCGCCTGCCGCTACTGTGGGTGCTGGGCGGGATGGCGCCGCTGTCGATTCTGATCGCCTGGTGCAGGCGTACGCGATGATTCCGCCGATCCTGCTCGAGCTCGCGTCGCAGTTCCTCGTGCTCTCATTGCTGTCGTTCGGCGGCGGCGCGGCCACGCTCCCCGACATCCAGCGGCGCGTTGTCGACGTGCATCACTGGCTGACCAACGTGGAATTCACGCAGATGTTCGCGCTGTCGCAGGCGGCGCCCGGCCCGAACGTGTTGGTGGTCAGCCTGATCGGCTGGAAAGTCGCTGGCGTTGCGGGCGGCATCATCGCGATGCTGTCGATGTGTGCGCCGTCGTCGGTGCTGACCTACTGGGTGGCTTATGCGTCCGAACGCTTCCGCGAGGCGCCCTTGCGCGTGGCGATCCAGCGCGGGCTGCTTCCGGTCACTGTCGGCATGATGGTCGCGTCGGGATACGTGCTGATGCGCACGACCGATCACAGCATCGCCGCCTATGTGTGGACGATAGTCACCGCGGCGACGATCACGCTGACGCGCATCCACCCGCTATGGCTGCTCGGCATCGGCGCCGCGCTTGGCGTCTTCGGCTGGATGTAGCGGGCGCTGCCGCTACTGCCCGAAGAATTCCTTGACCTTGTCGAAGAAGTTCTTCGCGCGCGGGCTGTGCGCGCCAGGGTCGAGCTGCGTGATTTCCTCGAACTCGCGCAACAGGTCTCTTTGCCGCGGCGTGAGCTTGACAGGCGTTTCCGTCGACACGTGGCAATAAAGATCGCCGGTCACCGACCCGCGCACCGGGCGGATGCCCTTGTTGCGCAGGCGGAACACCTGTCCGGTCTGCGTCTCCGCCGGAATCTTGATCTTGGCATGACCGTCGAGTGTGGGGATCTCGAGCTCGCCGCCGAGCGCCGCGGTAGCGAAGCTGATCGGCAATTCGCAATGCAGGTCGGCGCCGTCGCGCTGGAACATCGAGTGCGGTTTCAGGTTGACCACCACGTACAGGTCGCCCGCCGGGCCGCCGTTGACGCCCGCCTCGCCTTCGCCCGACAACCGGATGCGATCGTCCTGGTCGACGCCTGCGGGAATCTTGACCGATAGCGTCTTGTGCTTGCGCACGCGCCCGGCGCCTTCGCAGGTCACGCAGGGCTCGGGAATGATCTTGCCGCTGCCGTGGCATTGCGGACACGTCTGCTGCAGCGAGAAGAATCCTTGCGACACGCGCACTTCTCCGCGGCCGTGGCACGTCGGACATTGCTTGGGCTGCGTACCGGGTTTCGCGCCACTACCCTTGCAGGTCGTGCATTGCTCGAGCGTGGGGATGCGGATCTTGGCGTCGGTGCCGCGCGCGGCGTCCTCGAGCGAAAGCTCGAGGTTGTAGCGCAGGTCGGCGCCGCGATAGACACCATTGCCGCCGCGGCCTGCGCCGCCGCGCTGCTGGCCGAAGATCTCACCGAAAATATCGCCGAACGCGTCGGCGAACCCGCCGAAGCCCTCGCCGCCGCGTGCACCGGCGCCGAACGCAGCCGCCTGGTCGACGCCGGCGTGGCCGTACTGGTCGTAGGCCGCGCGCTTGCGCGCATCGGTTAGCACTTCATAGGCTTCCTTGCACTCCTTGAATTTCTCCTCGGAGTCCTTGTCGGTCGAATTGCGGTCGGGATGGAATTTCATCGCCATCCGACGATAGGACTTCTTGATGTCCTCGTCGCTGGTGTCGCGATTGACGCCCAGCACCGTGTAGTAGTCGCGCTTGGCCATGGTCAGGACGCGCGGTCGCGCTTCGGATGATTCGACGACATTTCGATGTTTCCCCTCGCTTCGCTCCCACTTTTGCCGCGGGAAGGACGCATGTTACGACAAACGTTGCGTCCTGCTGCCGCTTACCCTGCGCGCGCGGAGTGTCGCGCTTCGCCTCCCCTCACCCTGACCCTCTCTCCGATGGGGAGAGGGAACTGTTGCTGTCCGGAGGGGAGAGCGAATTTTCGTGGGTGCGACCGTTACTTGGAGTCCTTCACTTCGGTGAACTCCGCATCGACGACCTTCTCGTC
>DATCFA010000350.1:0-7609 GCA_036509805.1 Casimicrobiaceae bacterium | reverse complement strand
GCCGCTTGCGCGTGGTCGGTGATGCCGATGGTCAGCGTGCCGTCGGCCTCCTTGCGAATCCATTCGTGGCTCGATGTGTAGTGCAGGTTGGCGGGAATGTTCACGGGCTGTCTCCGGAATTGACGTGAATGGTTGACGTTTGCGCGGGCTCGACGAGCACGCGGCCGTTGCGTACGAAAGGAGGCTTGACGACACGCGCGGCCAGCAGCTTGTCGCGCACCTCGACCTCGACGCGGTCGCCGACGGCGACACCCGGTGGCACGCGCGCGAGCGCGATCGACTTCTGCATCGTCGGTGAAAACGTTCCGCTGGTGATCTCGCCGGCGCCGGCAGGCGTCTGCACGCGCTGGTGCGCGCGCAGCACTCCGCCGCCGTCCTGCAGCACCAGGCCGACCAGCATCGTGCGCGGCGGATTCGCAACCAGCGCCGCCTTGCCGACAAAATCGCGCGGCGACTTCTGGTCCACCGTCCATGCAAGACCCGACTCGAGCGGCGATACCTGTTCGTCCATCTCGTGGCCGTAGAGGTTCATTCCGGCTTCGAGGCGCAACGTGTCGCGCGCGCCCAGCCCGCAGGGCTTGACGCCGTGCGCCGCGAGCGCGTCCCACAGCGCGCCGACCGCCGCCACGGGAACGGCGATTTCGAAGCCGTCCTCGCCGGTGTAACCGGTGCGTGCGATGAAATATTCGGTGCCGCGGTCGCTGACGACCGCGGCGTTGAACGGGGCCAGCGCCGCGGTCGCGTCGGCGGCCACCGGCAACGCCTGCCACAGCTTCGCGCGCGCGTCCGGCCCCTGCACGGCGAGCAGCGCGAGGTCGCGGCGCGGCGCGAGCTCGACGTGCGCCGCCTGTCGCGCGACGAGCGCGCGCAACCATGCGATGTCGTTGTCGGCGGTGCCGGCGTTGACCACCAGCCGGAAAAAGTCCTCGCGCAGGAAATACACGATCAGGTCGTCGAGCACGCCGCCATCGTCGCGCAGCAGGCACGAGTAGAGCGCGTTGCCGGCGACCTGCAGCTTGTCGATGTTGTTGGCGAGCGCATAGCGCAGGAAATCGCGCGCGCCGGCGCCGGTGACGTCGACGACGCGCATGTGCGACACGTCGAACATGCCCGCGCCACCGCGCACCGCATGGTGCTCGTCGATCTGCGAACCGTAGTTGACCGGCATGTCCCAGCCGCCGAAGTCGACCATCCGCGCACCGAGCGCGCGGTGCACGGCATTGAGCGGAGTGGTGTTGAGCACCTGCGATCTCCGGAAGAACAAAAGAAGGGCGACGCGGCGGTTGCCGCGGCGCCCCATCTGTCCTTTTACCTGAGAGATTTGCGGCGCCAAACGCTTGCGGGGCGCTGCGTGCCCCTTCGGTGGGCCGCCCCTGCAGGCAGCGGCCGCTCTCCAGATCATCGACGTTCGTGCAGTACGTTTTGCCTGAGCGGTTTCGGGAAATTGCGCCTTCGGCGGCCGCGCTGTCGGCACGCGGCTCTCTCCAACACGAACGGCGCGAAGCGTACTCCCGCACCCTGCCACTGTCAAAGCGGCGCACGTCGGGGGTTATCCGCCGGGCGCCAGGCGAAAACCCGCGCCAGCCACAGCGTGGCGAGCGCGGCCTGCACGCGTCAACCTGTGGACAATGCCGCGTCCAGTTGATCCAGCGCGTCGATTCGCGGCAGGCACGTGAAGTCACGGCACACGTACGCGGTTGCGTGGTCACGCACGCGCGCGCCCTTGACCAGCGCGGCGGGAATGTCATCGCGACCGCCGATGTCGATCACCAGCGCGCCGGCATCGGTGCGCATGGCGGCGTCGCGCCACGCGCGTGTCAGCGCGGCATCGCCATCCAGGATCACCAGCGACGGTGGATGCGCGAGCGCGTCGTCGGCGAGCAACAGCGTGACGAAGCTTTCGGGCGCACGCGCGATCATCGGCGCGAACGCCGCCACCGCGCGGCGCGCGACTTCGGCGTAGCGCGGCTCGCAGGCGATCACCGCGAGCTTCGCCAGCGCGAGCGCCGCCGTGCCGTTGCCGGAAGGCGTCGCGCCATCCGGGCCGGGCTTGTGACGCAGGATCAGCGATTCGTGGTCGTGACTGACGAAAAAGAAGCCGCCTTGCGCGCGGTCCTCGAAGTGCGCAAGCAGTGCGTCGGCCACTTCGCAGGCCCACGCGAAATCAGCGGCGCGCAACTCGAGCTGCAGGCACTCGACCAGCGCCGCCAGCAGGAACGCATGGTCGTCGAGATAGGCATTGAGCATCGCCGCACCGTGCTGGCGCGTCGCGCGCAGCCGCCCGTCGTGCCACGCGGTGGCGCGCAGTGTGTCGAGCGCATCGAACGCGAGCTTCGCCCACGCCGCGTTGCCGCCGCTCACGCGCGCCGCGCGCGCTAGGCCGCCGATGGCCAGCGCATTCCACGCGGTCAGGATCTTGTCGTCGAGTGCCGGGCGTACACGTGCGCTGCGCGCCGCCAGCAGCTTCGCGCGCGCCGACGCCAGGCGCCCGGCGGCCACTGGCGGCGCGATGCCAAGCTGTGCGGCGATGTCGATCAGCGGCACGCGCACGCAGAGGTTCCACGCGTGCTGCTCGAAATTCGGCGGCCGATCGAGGCCGTAATGCGGCGCGACCACCACCCATTCGTCATCGTCGAGCCGCGTGCGGATTTCGTCGGCCGCCCACACATAGAACTTGCCCTCCTCGCCGTCGCTGTCGGCGTCGAGGCTCGAGTAGAACGCGCCGTCGGCGGCGCGCATTTCGCGCAGCAGCCAGTCGACGATGTCCCGCGCGACTGCGAGCGACGCCGGGTCGCCCGCCGCCTGCGCGTACGCCGCGTACAGGCCGAGCAGCATCGCATTGTCGTAGAGCATCTTTTCGAAGTGCGGGATCGTCCACTCGGCGTCCACGCTGTAGCGGCAGAATCCGCCACCCAACTGGTCGTGGATACCGCCGTCGGCCATCCGCGCAAGCGTGACCTGCAGCACGTTGCGCGCCTCCGCGTCGGCGGTCCGCGTCATCTGGCGCAGCGCAAGCTCGAGCTCCGGCGCGTGCGGAAACTTGGGCGCACCGCCCAATCCACCGTGCAGCGGGTCGAAGCTTCGCGCCAGCGCGTCCCACGCGGCGTCCAACGCGCTCGCCGGCAGTGCTACGTCGGACGCCTGCGGTTCAAGCTTCGCCATCCAGTCGCGCAGTCGCGCGTTCTGCGCATCGATCGAGTCGCGCTGCTCGGCAAACGCCTGCGCAACCTTGGGCAGCAGCTCGAGGAACCCGGGTCGTCCGTATCCCGACTGCCTGGGGAAATAAGTGCCGCCGAAAAACGGCGTGCCATCGGGCGTGAGAAACATCGTCAGCGGCCAGCCTCCGCCTTGCTGCGTCAACAGCGAATGCGCGCGCTGGTAGACCAGGTCGATGTCGGGGCGCTCCTCGCGATCGACCTTGATGTTGACGAAATGCGTGTTCATCTCGCGCGCGACGTCCGCATCCTCGAACGACTCGTGTTCCATCACGTGGCACCAATGGCACGCGGAGTAGCCGACCGACAGCAGGATCGGCTTGTTCTCGCGTCGTGCCTGCGCCAGCGACGCCTCGTCCCACGGCTGCCAGTCGACGGGATTTTGCGCGTGTTGCTGCAGGTACGGGCTGGACGTGTCGGCGAGGCGATTGGGCATGGTGGTGGGAAATGCGAAGGAGCGTGATGCACACCAGCGTACCGCATGCGCGCGGCGCCGAATTTTCGTGCGTGTTGCGCCGCGCGCCGGCGCTGCGCGATCAGGCGATTTCGTCGAACGCGACGCGCTCGAAATCGGCGCCGCGCTGCAACAGCCGCGTGAGCTTAAGCTTGCGCTCGGGACCCGAGTCCATCGATCGCAACAGCCGCCCGGGACTGAACGTACGCGGCGGCACGATGGCGCTCGCCTTTTCCTCGGGCGTCTCGGTGAGCAGCACCACCGGCATCGGTGGATCCTCGGAAAACGCGTGCGACAGCGGCCGCACCGCCATCGTTCGCGGGTTGCCCTGCCATAGCGCGAGCGACAGTGCCAGATGCTCGTTGGCGCCGAGGGCCACGCGCGTGATGTGTCCCATGCGCGTACGCTCGCCGTCGTTGACGATCACCAGCGCGTCGAGGAACCAGCGGTGCTGCGCGCGCGCGTCGCGCGTGACATCGGCCGCGCTCCACTCGTAGCGGCCGCTCCAGCGCTCCCACGGCCAGTTGCGCTGCGCTTCCTCCTTGTTGCGGTCGTAGTCGGTCAGCGCGCCGAGCGTCTGCAGGTGCTGCGTACCCTGGAACGACAGCCGCCCGAGCGGATCCTGGCGGTCGAACGTGCGCCCGCCGACGCGGAAATAGGCGGCGTTGAGTCCGCCGCCGCACAGCTCGAGACGCGCGGGCGGCAGGCTCTTGCGCACCGGCGGCAACTGGTACCAGTGCGCGTCCAGGTGCGACAGCAGGCTCACGCATTGCTCGACGGAGACGTCGTGCCCGAGCTGCAGCTCCGCCGGATTGGCGCCGGTCGACAGCCGCTTCAGGCGCCCGCGCACGCTCATCGCGAGCTTGCCGGGATAGCAATAGCGCAGCGACGCCGGAGGCTGCGCGGGCACGCCGGCGAGCAGCGTCGCGCCCGTGGCGCTGTCCAGGTCGACGACGACCACCGGTCCTTCGGTCTCGCGTTCCTGGTCGTAGGGAAATATCTTGCGCGCCCACTGCGCGAGCCAGCGGTCGGCGAGCTCGATCTGGCGCACCGACATCGAGAACGGGTCGGCGAGCCCCAGCAGCAGCGCGTGCACGTACATCGAGTAGCACGACGTGCCGACCGCATGCGGGTTCAAGTCGTCGGAGACCGCGGTGACCGTGCAGTCGAGCATCTCGGCCAGCCGGTAGTACGCATGCAACTCCTGCCAGAACGACGCCGCGGGCAGCCGGCGCGACAATCCGTGCACGACCAGAAGCTGCTTGCCGACGTGCAGGCCGCGCTGCAGGATCTTGGCCTTGACACCGGTGAGCTCGGGGTCGCCTTCGAGCAGCGGTTTAAGGCACGCCGAGTACTGCTCCCACAGCGCGCCCCACATCGCGATCGCCTCGTCGGCGGCTTCGAGCTCGCGGTCGACGGCGGGCTGCGGCTTGCCGGCGTAGCGCCGCGCAAGCTCGGTGTGCAGGTGCATCACCTGCTCGCGCAACAACTCGGCGATCGTTGCGCGCTCGCGCGGCGAAAAATCAGCGGCGCTGACCGCATGCAGCTGCCCGATCACCTGCTCGTACACCTGCGCAACGTTGAGGAACGGCAGCGTCTTCGCCCAGCGCAGCGCGCTTTCGGGATCGCTGAAGGCGAGCGCGGGCCGCGCCCGCGCGGCGGCGGTCGGGGCGGGGGCGGTCGAGGTGTCCGTATTCGTCATCGCGCTGAACATCGGCGAGCGGCCCGGACCGCAGAAACTGCGGCGTGCCAGCCGGGCGCACCCCGCGCCACGCAGGCAATTTCGGGCGTCGTCGGTCTAGGCTTATAGCACAAAGACCCCGTTTCGCTTGCACCGCGGTGCCGTGCGGACAGTCCGGGCCGACAAGCGATTAGTCGACGGTCGCGTTGTCTATTTTTACGGTACCGGCGCGCCTGGCGCGGCCATAAGCTCGATGTCGATGCGCTGGGGACAGGCGTGGCCAGCCCCTCGCGCATCGGCTGCAGCGATTGCCTCCACCCCGCGGCGCTCGCTCGAGGTTCGAAACCCTGAACGGCGCCGCGGGATTTTTTGCTCGGACTTTCGTGCGATGCGCGAACACTAACCGGCGGCAGGTACCGCCGCCGAGCGTGCGACCCAGCGCCGGCGCATCCCTTTCAGCACCAGCAGCGCGAGCAAGGCCGTGATGACGTCGAGAACGATGACGATCACGAATACCGTGGTCCAGTTGCCGGTCGATTCACGGATGTAGGCGGCCACCGGCCCGCCCAGCACCGAGCCCACGCCCTGCGCGATGTAGAGGAAGCCGTAGTTGGTGGTCGCGTACTGGGTTCCGAACAGGTCGGTCAGCGTCGACGGGAACAGCGAAAAAATTTCGCCCCAGCCGAAAAACACGAGGCCGGTCAACACCACGAAAATCGCCGCATTGTGCGCGAACGTCAGCAGCAGGAAAATGGCGGCTGCTTCGAGCGCGAACGCGATGAACATCGTGTTTTCGCGTCCGATGTGATCGGACACCCAGCCGAAGAACGGTCGCGTGATGCCGTTGGTTGCGCGCGACAGCGTCAGCGACAGCGGGAGTGCTGCGAGCCCCAGCACCAGCGTGTCCTTGACGCCGAAATCGGCGGCGAACGGACCGACCTGCGACACCACCATCAACCCGCTGGTCGCCATCATCGTCATCATGATGAACATCAGCCAGAAGATCGGCGTCTTGAGCATGTCGCGCGCGCGATAGCTGCGTTGCGATTGGCGCTCGGCCTGCTTGGCTGCCAATGCCTGCCGCGTCGCCGGTTTCCAGCCGGCGGCTGGAATACGGAACGCCTGGCTGATCACGACGCCGACCACGAGCTGGATCCAGCCCCACACGAACAGCGTATGCGCATAGCCGGAAGCCGGGATCATGTTGGCAATGGGGAAGGACGTGATGATCGCACCTGCGCCGTAACCGGCGGCCGCAATCCCGGCCGCAAAGCCGCGCCGGTCGGGAAACCAGCGCACCATGTGCCCGATGATGCCGACGTAGACGATCCCGGTACCGAAGCCGCCGATGACGCCGTAGGTGAAATAGAGCATCCAGATATTGGTGACGTACGCCGAAAGCACCCAGCTCAGGCCGGACAACGCGCAGCCGACGGAAATCAAGAGCCGCGGCCCGTAGCGATCGACCAGCCACGCCTGGATCGGCGAACAAAAAGTCTGCAGGACGATCAGCAGCGAGAACGTCACCTGCAACTGCGCCAGCGACGCGCCGAGCTTGCCTTCGAGTGAATGGATGAACAGCGTCCACGTGTACTGCGGACTGGAGATCGACATCATCGCAACGAATCCCAGTACCATCTGCCACCATCGATTCATGTACCAGGCGGACGGTTGCGTGGAGTCGATCGGAACTGAAGTGGCCATCGGTATTCCTCCTTGTCGGTGACACGGGACGCTCTATCGCGCGATCGCATGCAAGAGGACTGCTCGCAACACGCGTGTCGCGTGCTGCTTTGCTCCGCCCCGGCGTCGGCCTTGGCTTGCGCGCGGCGGGGAAGCCGGAACTATCGTGTGCGACGGATTATGGTCGCAGCGTGACCCGGCGTAAATGCCGGTCTCGTCGCCGGATTAAAACCTTGGACGGCGCCGCGGATTGTTTGCTCAGATTCCCTGCGACGGAATCAATTCGACGACATCGGCATGCGTGACCGCCAGACCTCGATCGAACGTAATCAAAACACCCTGGCGGTGTCGCGCCAGCGCGGCGAGATACGCATCCGTGACCTGTCGATGTCCGAGGACCGCCTTCCACACGACATCGGCGTATGAAATTGCATCGGGCCAAAACCGATGACGAGGATGCGCGAGGAATTGGAGCAATACACGGCACGCCGCTTCCACCGTCGGCACCGCTTGCGAGCGCACGAGCATTCGCACCAGGGTACCTTGCGTAATGGGGCAAGTGGCAAACAGCGCGTC
>DATCFA010000349.1:0-2875 GCA_036509805.1 Casimicrobiaceae bacterium | reverse complement strand
AGGGTGCAAGGCTCGCCAAGGCCGCGCGCATCGTCGCCGTCGACCGCGACGCAAACAGGCTCGCGCTCGCGCGCCGGATGGGCGCGACGCACACGCTGGCCGCCGCCGACGACCTGTTGCACGCGCATGCGGAACTGACCGCTGGCCGCGGCGCCGACTACGTGTTCGAGGCGGCCGGCAATCAGGCGGCATTCCGCAGCAGCGTCGAGATCGTGCGCCCCGGTGGACAAGTCGTGTGGCTCGGCAAGCTGCCCGTCGGCCAGGAGGTCGCATTTCGCTGGGGTTCGCTGATGGGCGAAAAAAAGATCGTGCGCTCGAGCTACGGCGGCGCGACGCCGGCGAGCGACTTCCCGATGCTCGTCAATGCGTACCTCGCGGGCGACCTGCTGCTCGACGATTACGTGACCAGCCGGATCACGCTCGAGGACGTCAACGACGGATTTGCCCGGCTGAAGCAGGGGCTCGAGATCCGCTCGGTCATCGCGTTCGCCTAAGTTCGCCCAAGGTCGCCGAACCCGGCGACGCCGCTCGTCGCGGGTGCAGGCAATGCGCCGGCGCGAATGTTGGCCTCGAGCGCGGGCAGCATCAGACGCGGCGGCGACAGCGTGGCGTCGCGCGCCTGCCGCATCGCGACAAATGCCGCTCTGGCAGTGCCGCCGCCCACATGGATATTGCCCGCGCGCTGTTCGGCGATGCTGGTCTGCGGCACGGCGTCGCGCCGCGCCACAGGCGGGTAGTCGTGGCACAGGTAGAGCCGGATGTCCGTCGGCAACGCGAGGATGCGCTGGATCGAGTCGTAGAGCGTCGCCGCGTCGCCGCCCGGAAAATCGCAACGCGCCGTGCCGACGTCCGGTGCGAACAGCGTGTCGCCGACGAATGCCGCGTCGCCGATCAGGTAAGTGAGTCCGTCGCTCGTGTGGCCGGGTGTCGCGAGCACGCGAATATCGAATTCGCCCGCCTGCAGCGCATCGCCGTCGTCGAGCAGGCGGTCGAATTGGCGGCCGTCGGCCGCGAATGCGTCGCCCAGGCCGAAGATATCCTTGAAGTGCGCCTGTAGGCCGACGATACCGCGGCTCATCGCCAACGGCGCACCGAGTTGCGTACGCAAATGACCGCCGGCGCTCAAATGATCTGCGTGGGCATGCGTGTCGAGGATCCAGCGGACGCAAAGGCGGCGCGCGCGGACGTAGTCGACGATCGCGTCTACCGAGTGCGTAGCAGTGCATGCCGATGCGGCGTCGTAGTCGAGCACCGGGTCGATGATCGCCGCGCCCCCGCCCTCCGCTGCATGCACGACATACGAGAATGTGCCGCTGTCCGGGTGAAAGAACGCACGAACCGTTGGCTGCAAAGAAACGTCCATCGAGCGCTCCCGATGACTGCGTTGCGGTTGCCTGGTACCTAGCCGCCGATGATACGGCTGACCATTGCGTCGGCGCGCGCCTGCCTCACCGTACCGCCGAACACGATCGCGCCGCGCTCGATCACATACACCTTGTCCGCGTAGTCGGGCACGTGATAGCCGTTGGATTCTGCCATCAGCACCGCCCGCCCCGACTCGCGGATCGACGCGATACCGGCGCTGATTGCCGGGATCACCGCCGGCGACAGCCCTTCGAACGGCTCGTCGAGCAGCAGCAGTTGCGGGTCGAGCGCCAGCGCGCGCGCGATCGACAGCATCTTGCGCTCACCACCGGAGAGGTGCGTGCCACTGCGGCCGCGGTACGCGAGCAGCTTCGGGAACACCTTGTACGCGAGATCGATGCGCTCACGCGCGCTGCGATCGGTGGCAATCGTCCAGGTCGGCAGCTCGATGTTTTCGGCCACCGTCAGTTCGCCGAAGACTTCGCTCTCCTCTGGCGAATAGGCGATGCCCAGACGCGCGATCTGATACGGCTTCATGCCGACGATCGACGCGCCCTGCCACGCGATGCCGCCCTTTGCCGGGCGCAGGTAACCCATGATGCTGCGAAACGTCGTGGTCTTGCCGGCGCCATTGCGGCCGACCAGGCACGCGAGCTCGCCGGGTGCAACCGACAGGCTGACACCGCGCAGGATCGCGCTGTTCTGGATCACGACATCGACCGTGTCCAGCGCCAGCATGGCAGCACCCGGCGTCACGCGACTGCGCCTGCGTGCGGCTTGCCGACGATGGTCGCGGCAAGCTGGGGGTCGGCAAAGAATGCCGCCGGCGCCAGGTCGGCCAGCACGCTGCCTTCGGTCATCGCGACGATGCGCGTCGAATATTCGGCGACCAGGTCCATGTCGTGCTCGACGAGCAGCAGTGTCTTGATGCCGGTCTTGCGCGCCGCCTCCATCAGCGTATCCATCATCACGCGCTTGCCGGAAGACGAGATTCCGCTGGTAGGCTCGTCGAGCAGGATCACCTGCGGCTCGAGCGCGAAGGCCGTTGCGATGTCGAGAAGCTTCTTCTCGCCTTGCGACAGGTAGGACGCCAGCCCGTCGAGACGCTCACGCAACCCGAATATGTCGGCGACTTGCGCCACGCGTGAGCGCACCGCGTCGATGGCTTGCGTCGCGTGCCACAGATCGAGGCTGCGCCGCTGCTGCGAAATGACCGCGGTGGCGATCGCCTCGAACACCGTCAGTTGCGGAAAAACCTGCACAAGCTGGAATGCGCGCGCCATTCCCATCTGTGCAAGCCTGACCGGGCCCATGCCGGCGATCGAACGCCCGCGAAACAGCACGTCGCCGCGCGTGGGCCGCGCGAGGCCTGTCAGCACGTTGACCAGCGTCGTCTTTCCCGCGCCGTTCGGTCCGACGATCGCGACGACCTCGCCTTCGCTGAAGCTCAACGTGACGTTGTGCAACGCGCGAAACTCTCCATAGTCCTTGCCCACACTCCGCGTCTCGA
>DATCFA010000348.1:0-2379 GCA_036509805.1 Casimicrobiaceae bacterium | reverse complement strand
CACGTACGAGTCGATGTGGAATGGCATCCGCGCGGTTCGCCCGGGCGCGAGCCTGGGCGACGTCGGCCACGTGATCCAGAAGCATGCGGAGGCCAACGGCTTTTCGATCGTCCGCGAATTCTGCGGGCACGGCATCGGCCGCCAGTTCCACGAAGAGCCGCAGGTGCTGCACTACGGCCGGCCCGGCACCGGGCTCAAGCTGCAGCCGGGGATGATCTTCACCATCGAGCCGATGGTGAACGCCGGACGCCCCGGCATCCGCTGCCTCGCCGACGGCTGGACGATCGTCACCGCCGACCATTCGCTGTCCGCACAATGGGAGCACACGGTGCTCGTCACGCCCGACGGCTACGAGGTGCTGACGGTGTCGGCGGGGACGCCCCCACCCCCGCCGCTCGACAGCTAGGCGCGCGCGCCGCCGTGGCCTCCGCCGTGTCGCTTGGAGCCATGCCGGCCGTGCCGGCCGCAACGGCCGCGGCCACGGCGGCGTCACGGATTGCCGCATGGCGCAACGAGCTCGCCCGCGGCCGGGCGTTGCTGCGTGATGCGTTCTTCGCCCGTCCCGACACCTCGCGCCTGCTGAAGGCGCATGCACGACTGATCGACCGCATGCTCGCGAGCGTCTGGCGCGCGTCGCGGATGCCGGCCGACTGCGCGCTGGTCGCCGTCGGCGGTTACGGGCGCGGGAGGCTGTTCCCGCATTCCGACATCGACGTGCTGGTGCTGCGCGCCGCGGCCGACGAGGCTCATGCCGATGCGATCCAGGGATTTCTCGCCACGCTGTGGGACATCGGCGTCGAAGTTGCGCACGCGACACGCACGATCGACGAGTGCGAGCGCGAGATGGCCGCCGATATCACCGTGCGCACGAGCTTGCTCGAGCACCGGCGCATCGCCGGCTCGTCCGCGCTCGCGCGCGAATTCGCGCAGCGCTATGCGGCGGCACTCGACATCGAGACATTCTATTCGGCGAAGGCGCTCGAGCAGCAGCAGCGCCACCTCAAGTACCACGACGCAACGTACAACCTGGAGCCCAACGTCAAGGAAAGCCCCGGCGGCTTGCGCGATCTGCAGACGGTGCTGTGGATCGCCAACGCCGCCAGCCTCGGGCGCTCGTGGCGCGAGCTCGCCGCCAACGGACTGATGACGTCGGCGGAAGCGCACATCGCGGCGCGCCAGGAGCGCGTGATCTCGGCGCTGCGCGTGCGGCTGCACTACCTTGCCGGGCGGCGCGAGGATCGCCTGGTGTTCGACGAGCAGACGGCACTCGCGCACGAGTCGGGCCTCGCCGATACGCCGACGCGGCGGGCGAGCGAGCGGTTGATGCAGCGCTACTACCGCGCCGCGCGCGAAGTGCGCCTGATCAACACGATCCTGCTGCAGAATTTGCACGTGCGCATATTCCCGACGAACGCGGTGGCGGTCCCGGTCGGCGGCGATTTCTGCACGGTCGACGAGCTGCTGCACATCGCCGATCCGCAACTGTTCGAACGCAAGCCGTCGGCGATACTCGACGCATTCCTGGCGCTCGAGCGGCACCCGGAGCTCAAGGGCCTGTCCGCGCGCGCGTTGCGCGCGATCGCCCGCAGCCGCCACCGGATCGACGCCGCGTTTCGCCGCAATCCTGCCAACCGCGCGCGCTTCATCGCACTGTTCCGCGAGCCGCGCGGACTGACGCACGCATTGCGCCGCATGAACCTGACGGGCGTTCTCGGCGCCTATCTGCCGGTGTTCGGGCGCATCGTCGGCCAGATGCAGCACGACCTTTTCCATGTGTACACGGTGGACGAGCACACGCTGATGGTCATCCGCAACCTGCGCCGCTTCACCGAAGCGCAGCATGCGCACGAAACTCCGCTGTGCTCCCGTCTGATCAACGATTTCGCACGCAAGGAGGTGCTGTACCTGGCGGGGCTCTTCCACGACATCGGCAAGGGCCGCGGCGGCGATCATTCGGCGCTCGGCGAGCGCGACGCGCAAAGCTTCTGCCGGGCGCATGCGCTGCCCGCGGAAGATGCGGCGCTGGTCGCCTGGCTGGTGGCCAATCACCTGGCGATGTCGTCGATCGCGCAGAAGGCCGATTTGTCCGATCCCCAGGTCATCGCCGCATTCGCCGCGCGGGTCGGCGACGAACGCCGGTTGACGGCGCTCTACCTGCTGACCGTCGCCGACATCCGCGGCACCAGCCCCAGGGTATGGAATGCGTGGAAGGCGCAGCTGCTGGAGGAACTGTTCAACGCCACGCGCCGCGTGCTCTCGGGTGGCGACGCCGGTCGCACGTTGCAGGATTCGGTGCAGCAGCGCCAGGACGAGGCGCGCGCGCTGTTGCGGCTCCACGCAGTTGCCGGCGACGCCGAGCGGCCGCTGTGGAACACGCTC
>DATCFA010000347.1:0-3317 GCA_036509805.1 Casimicrobiaceae bacterium | reverse complement strand
AATTGAGCGTACTGTAGACGCCACAAGCAGCGCGATCAGCCGAAGCAGGTCTGTCGCACATCCTGCCTTTCCTGCAGCGCGAACGAGCCTATCACAGCGCACGCGCATGCAACCCCGCACTTTTCTGGTTAATATCTCGGGCGCGGGCGACCATCCGCGCCGCGGGTAACGCACGCATCTTTCCGATGACCACCGAGGAGCCTTCCATGATCCGCACGTCCACTCTCGCCGCAGCACTCGGTTGCGCCGCCGCCTTCGCCTGCGGCGCGGCGGTCGCGCAAACCAAATGGGACCTGCCGACCGCGTACCCGGCGGACAATTTCCACACCGAGAACATCCAGCAATTCGTCAACGACGTCGACCGTGCAACCGGTGGCAAGCTCAAGATCACCATCCACGCTAACGCATCGCTGTTCAAGGCGCCGGAAATCAAGCGCGCCGTGCAGGGCGGGCAGGCGCAGATGGGCGAAATACTTCTCGTCAACTACGAGAACGAAAACCCGCTGTACGGACTCGACGGCGTGCCGTTCCTTGCCACGTCGTACGCCGATGCGCTGAAGCTCTACAAGGCATCGCGCAAGTCGCTCGAAGCGATGCTCGCCAAGCAGGGCATCATGCTGCTCTACACGGTGCCGTGGCCTGCGCAAGGTATCTTCACCAACCGCACGCTCAACAGCGCGGCGGACATGAAGGGCCTCAAGTGGCGCGCGTACAGCCCGGCCACGTCGAAGATCGCCGAGCTGGTCGGCGCGCAGCCGGTCACCGTGCAGGCGGCCGAGGTGTCGCAGGCGCTCGCCACCGGCGTGATCGACTCGTACATGTCGTCCGCGGCGACGGGCTACGATTCCAAGACGTACGAGACGATCCACAAGTTCTACGACACGCAGGCGTGGCTTCCGAAGAACGCCGTGCTGATCAACCGCCAGGCGTTCGACGCGCTCGACAAGCCAACGCAGGCCGCGGTCCTCAAGGCGGGCGCCGCAGCGGAAACGCGCGGCTGGAAGATCTCCGAGCAAAAGACCGGCTGGTACCTCGACCAGTTGAAGGCGAACGGCATGGAAATCGTCAAGCCCGGCGCGCAGCTCACCGCCGACTTGCGCAAGGTTGGCAACTTCATGCTCGCCGACTGGCAGAAAAAGGCCGGCGACGACGGCAAGCGCGTGATCGACGCTTATCGCGCGATGCAGTGAGCCGATGCGGTCATTCCTCGACCGTATGTATACCGGCGCCGCCGTGCTCGCGGCGCTGTTCATGATCGGCACGCTGGTGTGCGTGCTGATCGGCATCGTGGGCCGCCTCGTCGACTGGTACGTGCCAGGCACCGACTCGTGGGCGGGTTACTGCATGGCCGCTACCGGTTTCCTGGCGCTCGCGCATACGCTGAAGCGCGGCGAGCACATCCGCGTGACGCTGGTGCTCGAACACCTGGGGCCCGCAGCGCACCGGCGGCTGGAGACGTTCGCCATCGGCATGGCCGCGCTGCTGGCGATCGCGTTCGCCTATTACAGCGCGCGTCTCGCTTACCAGTCGTGGGACTTCAACGACATTTCCACCGGCAACGATGCAACGCCGCTGTGGATTCCCGAGCTGGCGATGGCGCTCGGCGCCATCGTTTTCGCGATCGCGATCGTCGACGAGTTCGTGCTGCAACTCCAGGGCCGTCGCGTCAACGTCGTACCCGCCGACGCGCTGCGCAATGAGTGACGGCGCCATCACCGTGCTGCTGATCGCCATGCTGTTCCTGATCCTCGGCAGCGGCACGTGGATCGGCCTTGCGCTGTCGGGCGTCGCGTGGATCGGCATGGAGCTCTTCAGCTCGCGTCCGGCCGGCGACGCGATGGCGGTGACGGTCTGGGGATCGGCATCTTCGTGGACACTTACCGCGCTGCCGCTGTTCGTGTGGATGGGCGAGATCCTTTTCCGCACGCGGCTGTCGGAGGACATGTTCAAGGGGCTCGCGCCGTGGCTCGAGCGCGTTCCCGGGCGCCTGCTGCACACCAACATCATCGGCTGCACGATCTTCGCCGCAGTGTCGGGAAGTTCCGCTGCGACGTGCGCGACGATCGGCAAGATGACGCTGCCCGAGCTCGCGCGCCGCGGCTATCCGGACGGGATCACGATCGGTACGCTCGCCGGCGCGGGTACGCTGGGACTCCTGATTCCGCCATCGATCATCATGATCGTCTACGGCGTGATGGCGAACGTGTCGATCGCGCACCTCTTCATCGCCGGCGTCATCCCCGGCATCCTGCTCGCGGGGTTGTTCTCGGCGTACATCGTCTGCTGGGCGCTGCTCAATCCCGGCAAGATACCGGCGACCGCCGAGCGCACGACGTTCGCGCAGAAGTTCGCGGCGTCGCGCCATCTGGTTCCGGTGGTGCTGCTGATCATCGCGGTGCTCGGTTCCATCTACACCGGAATCGCCACCGCCACCGAAGCGGCGGCGTTCGGCGTCGTCGGCTCGCTGCTGATCTCGCTGGTGCAGCGCTCGCTGACGTGGATCACGTTTCGCGACAGCCTGATGGGCGCGACGCGCCTCTACTGCATGATCGCGCTGATTCTCGCCGGTGCGTCGTACCTGACGCTGGCGATGGGGTACATCGGCCTGCCGCGGCATCTCGCCGAATGGATTTCCGGCATCGGGCTGTCGCCGTTCGGTCTCGTCGCCGCGCTGACGCTGTTCTACGTCGTGCTGGGCTGCTTCCTCGACGGCATCTCGATGGTGGTGCTGACGATGGGCGTGATCCTGCCGTCGGTGCAGGCGGCGCACATCGACCTCATCTGGTTCGGCATTTTCATCGTGCTCGTCGTCGAGATGGCGCAGATCACGCCGCCGGTGGGCTTCAACCTGTTCGTGCTGCAGGGGATGACCAACCGCCAGATCACGTGGATCGCGCGGCATGCGCTGCCGATGTTCCTGTTGATGATCGTCGCGGTGCTCGCGATATGGATCTTTCCGGCATTGGTCACCGCGCTGCCGCAGGGGATGAAGCTTGGCTAGCGCGGCGGAAACGCGTGGCGTATCGCGGGTATTGCCTGACGCCGGGTATGCGGCGTGCATGAAAGCGCCGTTCGCCGTGCTGGGCATCCGCTGCGACGCCGAGGGCGTCACCGGCGTCGACTACCTTGCGCGGACACACCCGGTTTCATCGCCGGCCTCGGCGATTGCCGCGCGCGCCGTCGACGACATCGAGCGCTACCTCGCCGACCCGGAGCATCGGTTCGGCATTCGCCTCAAGCCGCGCGGCACGCCGTTCCAGCAGCGCGTATGGCAGGCGATCCTCGACATCGCGTCGGGCGAGGCGCGCACCTACGGT
>DATCFA010000346.1:0-2131 GCA_036509805.1 Casimicrobiaceae bacterium | reverse complement strand
GCCGATGCGGCTCGAAGTCGAGCAGCCGATCCTCACGTCCGACAGCATGGAAAAGCTGCGCCACATCGAGCTCTTTTCCGGCGGCGCTTTCCACGCCGAAGAGCTCGACATCTGCTATCCGGCGGACTGGGGCGCGAATGGCATGGAAGCAGCACTTGCATCGCTCGCCGCGCACGCGGTCGACGCGATCCGCAAGGGACGCAACATCCTGATCCTGTCCGACCGCTCGGTCGCACGCGACCGCCTGCCGATTCCCGCGCTGCTGGCGACGGCCGCCGTGCACGAGCACCTGGTGAAGAAGGGGCTGCGTACCAGCACCGGTCTCGTCGTCGAGACCGGTAGCGCGCGCGAAGTGCACCACTTCGCGCTGCTCGCAGGCTACGGAGCCGAGGCGATCCACCCGTATCTCGCGCTGGACACGCTGGCCGCGATGCAGGCGGAAGTGCCGGGCCTCGACGCCAGGGAAGCGCACAAGCACTACGTGAAGGCGCTCGGCAAGGGACTCCTCAAGGTGATGTCGAAAATGGGCATCTCCACGTACCAGTCGTACTGCGGCGCGCAGATCTTCGAAGCGGTGGGATTGCAGAAGGGCTTCGTCGACAAGTATTTCACCGGCACCGCGAGCAACATCGAGGGCATCGGGCTGTTCGAGGTCGCAGGCGAGGCGCAGAAGCTGCACGAGCTCGCGTTCGGCGACGACCCGCTACTGGAGGAGATGCTCGACGCGGGTGGCGAGTACCAGGTGCGCACGCGCGGCGAAGAGCACATGTGGACGCCGGATTCGATCGCCAAGCTGCAGCATGCGACGCGCGCGAACAGCTTGTCGACGTTCAAGGAATATTCGGCGCTGATCGACGACCAGGGCAAGCGGTTGAAGACGCTGCGCGGGCTGTTCGAGTTCCGCACCGCGCACGCGACGCCGGTGCCGCTCGACGAAGTCGAGCCGGCCACCGAAATCGTCAGGCGCTTTGCCACCGGCGCGATGAGCCTCGGCTCGATATCCACTGAGGCGCACACGACGCTCGCGGTGGCGATGAATCGCATCGGCGGCAAGTCGAACACCGGCGAGGGCGGCGAGGACGACGCGCGCTACCGCGCCGAGATGCGCGTCGGCCATGGCCCTGCGCAGGACGGCGACACGCTGGCGACGTTCATCGGCAGCGACCGCGTGTTCCACGATTTTCCGCTGAAGCGCGGCGACAGCCTGCGCTCGAAAATCAAGCAGGTGGCGTCGGGGCGCTTCGGCGTCACCGCCGCGTACCTCACGTCGGCCGACCAGTTGCAGATCAAGATGGCGCAAGGTGCGAAGCCCGGCGAAGGCGGACAACTGCCGGGCCACAAGGTGTCCGAGTACATCGCCAAGCTGCGCTACTCGGTGCCCGGCGTTGCGTTGATCTCGCCGCCGCCGCATCACGACATCTATTCGATCGAGGATCTCGCGCAGCTGATCCACGACCTGAAGAACGCCAATCCGCAGGCATCGATCTCGGTGAAGCTCGTGTCCGAGGTCGGCATCGGCACGGTGGCCGCCGGCGTCGCCAAGGCGAAGGCCGACCACGTGACCGTCGCCGGCCACGATGGCGGCACCGGCGCGTCGCCGGTGTCGTCGATCAAGCATGCCGGCACGCCGTGGGAACTGGGGCTGGCCGAAACGCAGCAGACACTGGTGCTCAACCGGCTTCGCGGGCGCATCGTCGTGCAGGTCGACGGGCAGATGAAAACCGGCCGCGACGTGGCGATCGGCGCGCTGCTCGGCGCCGACGAGTTCGGGTTCGCGACAGCACCGCTGGTCGTCGAAGGCTGCATCATGATGCGCAAGTGCCACCTCAATACCTGCCCGGTCGGCATCGCGACGCAGGACCCGGTGCTGCGCGCGCGCTTCGACGGACAGCCCGAGCACGTCGTCAACTATTTCTTCTTCGTCGCCGAAGAAGTGCGCGAGATCATGGCGAAGCTCGGCTTTCGCAAGCTCGACGACATGATCGGCCGCGTCGACCTGCTCGACACCAAGCCGGGAATCGAGCACTGGAAGGCGCGTGGCCTCGACTTCACGCGCGTGTTCCACCAGCCGGCGATGCCCGCCGAAGTCGCGCGCCACCACTGCGAATCGCAGGATCACGGCCTCGCGCGC
>DATCFA010000345.1:0-6249 GCA_036509805.1 Casimicrobiaceae bacterium | reverse complement strand
AACGACACGGCGCACGCGCCGCGCACGTATCCGGGCGCGCAGGGTACCTCCGTCATCGAGGCGCCGCGGATCCCCGCTGCGCAACGCGTGTTGCCGCCGCCGATGCAGGCAACGCCGCAGGTCATTCGCGCCCCGCAGCGTCCCGTCTATCAGGCGCCGCAGCGCGAGGTGATTCGCGGCGAACCGCCGGTGGCGTTGAAGCCGGTGCCGAACAACGGCGCGCCGTCGGCGCCGAATCCGGGCGCCGCGCATCCGCCGCAGGGCAACGGTGCGCGCGCGCCGGCGCGCGTCGACAGCAAGGACAACGACAACCAGCACTGACGGCGCGGCGCCTGCAGCGCCTTATTAGCCGCTTTATCGGGCTGATTTCGGCGGGCGTTCGTAGAACAGGAAGTATAGAAAACAGCACCGCTCGTTCTACCGCGCAGCATCGTTGAGAAGAGCATAGCGTTGCCATATGGCGCGAATAGCCATGCTCGCCTCGCGGCCGATGCGTGGCGGCGCCGGCAACGGCTCACCACCGCGCTCGGTCAACGCTCGCCAGTGCCATCCGGTTGCTTTGGCGAGGCCGCCGGCCGAATATATTTGATTGGATTCTGGCTCCCGGTGGTGAAGAAGTGGGTTACGGAAGTGTGCAATAGCAGATCGAAGCGACTGGCATCCGCAGTCCCTGTGCCCTGCATGCGTTTGCGGTGAGTCTCATTAGGATTAGGCGCCAGCCGCCAGGGCTCGTTCACGAAGACCGCACGCACGATGCCGCGGGCCACCGCCAGCACAGCGGCCACCTCATTCGCGCGTGCTTCACTCACCCGCCAATCACCACGGACCGCTTTGTACAGTTCTCCGCGCGGAATCTTGGCGGCAGTTCCGTACTTCTTCAACAATTCACCCCACTGCCGCTCGATCTTTACTATCAGCAAGATGTCGTTGGTCTGCAGCGGCTTGGCATTGAGCTCGAGTAGAAGGTCGTCGGTACTGATGATTCCTTGGGCGACACCTTGGCCAGAAATCGCGTTGAGGAGCGTGTTCGGCTGCATCAGATTCACCAGATCGATGAGCGAAGCTTCGACGCGGAGCGCTTCGTTTTCGGTGAGGTCGTGACGAATGATGCGGTGGTCGACCTTGTGGTTCGCCTTCTGGATGCGGTCGATGAGTTCGAGCTTAGGCGACAAGATCGCCTCCTCATCGCTTTCGTTCCAATCCGGGACGTTGCCTCGGGCGTGTTCGAATACGCGGTTGTTCTGCCCCTTTCCGATGTAGAACGGCACCGCAGACGATTCGCGCGGATCGAACAGGGCGTACACGTAGTAGCCGAGCTTGGTGCACGCGGCATCGTCAAAAGCCATAGCTTTCCCCTCAAGAGTCAATTTCGGGGCCAGTGTAGTCCGGCCAGATCTCTGCGTATTTATTGCAGGCTGGCCGTCCGGCCCTACCAGGTGACGGGCTTGTGAATCGTCGTACCTGGAATGGGGTCCGGTAACAGGCTGGATTGGAGCATCCAGGTGCGGATCGGTTTGACGAAGTCAGCATGCTTTCGCAGCTCCCACGACGTCTTCCGCGTGGGCGCACCAGGGGTGACCAAGCCGATCACCTTCCTATGCTGTGCCTTGACCATTCCGAGTGACTCGGCCAGGTCGGAGTCGTTGGATACGATCACGGCGCAGTCGTAGGCGTTCTGCCACGCATCGTTGAGAACGTGCAGAGCCAGGTTCACGTCCGACCCCTTTTCCTCGTTCTTCCAAATCGAGACCTTCGGCGGCGGAGGATTCGCGTGCTCCGCCCAAATCTGATGTCGGAGAAAGTGACCGTAGTGCAGATCCACGATTGGGCAATGTGCTTGCAGGGCGCGCAGGTAGGTGTCTTGCCGCACGTTGGCGTTCGGATCATAGGGAGTGGGTTGCACCCGCGCAGTGAAGTATTTCACCTTCACCAAGACGTTCTGCGGCCCCAGCACTTTCCCGAACAGCGCTACAGGATCGAGCCACTTCCAAGGCGTCTTGCGTACCTGCCCGTAGTAGAAGTTGAACCCATCAACGTAGACGATCGTGCGGTACGACGGCGGCGCATTCGGCATGGCGATCTCGACCCCCACAAAAAGCAAGGGCCCCCGAAGGGGCCCTGCGCCCAGCAGCCGAAGCCACCGGGGTAGTAGTTATACATTATAGGGTCTGACAGCGCCCGGGACAAGCCATGGCCGCGGGGCCTGCCGTAGCTTACCGCGGTGCTCCAACGACGTCGATTTGCGCTTGCTCCAGTTCCGCCACTCGCCGCGTCAGTTCGGCCATAGCGGATTCCTCCGCTGCGCGGGCGGCCTTTGCGCCGCCACTTCCACCTCGAGTTGCTTTTTGTTCTACTTGAATTCGCGGCCCTCGACGATGGCGGAAGTCCGCGCCAACGTCCTGCGGCCGCAGAGTCTGTCGCACCAAAACATTCGCATCCCCGGAAATGTCGCAAGTGACCACCAAGCGTACTGGACAAGCTGCAACGTCTTGGAACTCGCCAACCTTCTGGACGACGCCGACATCACGGCCATTGGGCGCCCCCTGTTCAACGGTAAATTCGGCTCATATGCCCTGACGCTCAAAGTCTTCGACTGCGAGCAAGAGAGACTGGAGCTGGCGCAACTGACGGTTATCCCGCATTCGAAGGATCCGTTCGTATATCGCGCTGCCTGGTCGACCGTTGGCACACGCTCCAACTCCGTGTTGATCGTGCAGTTTTGGCCGTACCCGCTCCACTCCTGGACGGTTCTGCGAGTCGTCAGCAACCTACTCAGGATCGGTCGTTACAACTGCGCGGACGTGTCCTCGTTCCGCTTCACCTGTGCGGAAGGCTTGTTTGCCCTCCCGAGCCAGTTTGGATGGGAATAGGAGACCGCCATGCGCATCAACAAAGAAATTATGCGTCCACCGTGCGGCGTCTGCGGCGCCGTACGCCTCAGAGGGGCCGCGTGCGTCAGTTGTTGAGCAGGCGCAGCCTGCGCCCGTCATCGACGAGGCGTACGCGATCACCCTCGCGGACTTCCGGTGGCGAGCTGTACTGGAAAGTCCGCGAATGGCCGGAATCCATGGCGATGCGCACTTCCCAGTACGTCGTCGAGTTGCGGTTGCGCTCGATTTCGTTGCCGGCGATCGCGCCGCCGGCGGCACCGGCGATCGTCGCAACCGTGTTGCCGCGGCCGCTGCCGAGCTGGTGGCCGAGCACGCCGCCCAGCACGCCGCCGATGACGGCGCCACCGCCGCTCGAGCCGCCCTTCTCGTCGATCTGGCGCACCGAGCGCACGACGCCGCATTCGCGGCAGGCCGGCTGCGCCATCGCCGAGCCGGCGACGACGAACGCGAGCACAACGAGCAAACCTGCGGTCAACGGTGTTTTCATTGAGGACTCCTCGAGATGGTCAATTGGGTGTGTGGCCGCCGTCATGGGTCGGCGCGCAGGCGCGCGTAGGTTCCCGGCGCGTCGGTCAGCGCCTTCAGGCCGCCGGCGCCGGGAAGGCGCGGCGGGACTTCCTTGCCGAGGTAGCTCGACACCCATTGTCGCCAGTCGATCCACCACGAGCCGTCGTGTGGTGTCGCGCCGGCAAGCCACGCATCGGCGTCGCCGTCGAGGCGCGGATTGGTCCGGTAGCCGTACTTGTTCGCAGCAGGCGGGTTGATGATGCCGGCGATGTGGCCCGAGCCCGACAGCACGAAGCGCGACTTCCCGCGCATGATCCGCGGTCCTTCGTAGGTGGTCTTCCAAGGCGCGATGTGGTCCTCGATCGCCGACACGAAGTACGTGGGGACCGTGACCTTCGAAAGGTCGATCGGCGTGCCTGCGAGCGTGACGCCGCCGGGCTCGCGCAATGCGTTCTTCATGTAGAGGTTGCGCAGGTAGAAGCTGTGCATCGCCGCGGGCATTCGCGTCGAGTCGCAGTTCCAGTGCAGCAGGTCGAACGGGAACGGATCGCGGCCGAGCAGGTAGTTGTTGATGACGAACGACCAGATCAGGTCGTTGGCGCGCAGCATGTTGAACGTGTTCGCCATCTCGCTGCCGTCGAGGTAGCCGCGCTCGTTCATCTTGCGCTCCAGCGAGCTCACCTGCTCCTCGTCGATGAACACGTCAAGCTCGCCGGCGTGTGAAAAGTCGAGCAGCGACGCCATGAACGTCGCGCTGGCGATCCGCGTGTCGTCGTGCGCGGCCATGTACGCGAGCGTGGCGCCGAGCAGCGTGCCGCCGAGGCAATAGCCGATGGCGTTGACGTCCTTCTCGCCGGTGGCCCTGGCGATGGCGCCGAGTGCGGCGAGCGGGCCTTCGCGCATGTAGTCGTCGAAGTTCTTCGCCGCCAGCGCGGCGTCGGGATTGACCCACGATATGACGAACACCGTCATCCCCTCGTGCGTCGCCCAGCGCAGCAGCGAGTTCTTCTCGCGCAGGTCGAGGATGTAGTACTTGTTGATCCACGGCGGAATCACCAGCAGCGGACGCCGCCATTGCTTGCGCGTCGCCGGCGCGTACTGGATCAGTTCCATCAGCTCGTTGCGGAACACCACCTTGCCGGGTGTGGTCGCGATGTTGACGCCGAGCTCGAACGCCTTGGCGTCGGTCATCGAGATGCGCACCTGGCCGTTGCCGCGCTCGATGTCGTCCAGCAGGTTGTTGAATCCGTCGACGAGGTTCTGGCCGCCGGTGGCGACCGTTTCGCGGAAGACCTCCGGATTGGTCAGCGCGAAATTCGACGGCGACAGCGCGTCGATGTACTGGCGCGTGAAGAAGTCGACTTTCTTGCGCGTGTTCTCCGGCAGGCCCTCGACGCTGGCGACGCTGTGATGCAGCCAGCGCGCGGTGATCAGGTACGACTGTTTGATGTAGTCGAACAGGAAGCGCTGCTGCCAGTCGTCGTGGCGAAAGCGCCTGTCGCCGGCGAGCGGCACGACCGCGGGACTGGCATCGGCGCCCATCAGTCTCAGCCACGACGACTGCCACAGCGCCGCGTGGCCGAGCCACAGGTTCATTTGCGACTCGGCGACGCCGGCCGGGTTGGCGAGCATCTGCGACGCAAGCTCGAAAAACGCCTTGCCGACGCCCATTTCGTCGCTGAATGCCGGCGCGCCGCCGTTGGCGTGCCGCGCGGCGAAGTCGCCGATCAGCCGCGCGCTCTTGTCGGCCGCGCGGGCGAGCGAATCGGCGAGCGCGGCCGGATCGTAACTCGCCGCCTCGCGCGGCTGCGGCGCATTCGCCTGTGCGCGCGTCGTCATGCGATTGCGCGAAAGCGGATGGCGCCGTTGCCGCCGTCGATGCGCTCGACACGCTGCTGGTGCCACAGGTGGTTGAGGTGCGCAATTGCCTCGCCCATCGCGAAAAAGCGCTGCTGCAGGTCGAGCGTCCGCCGAAACAGCGTCGGCAGCACGTCCGCCGCGCTGACCGGCGCTGCCGCGTCACGGACGAACGCGAGGAGCTCCGCGAGCCGTGCCTGGTGATGCGCGCGCAATGCGCCGACGCGCAGCGCGATGCCGCGAAACGGCAGTCCGTGCGACGGCAGTACCAGCGTATCGGCCGGCAGCGCCTCGAAGCGCGCGAGCGAGTCGAGGAAGCGCGCGAGCGGGTCGCCGTCGGGCTCGCACGGCCACGCGCTGATGTTGGTGCTGATCCGCGGCAGCAGCATGTCGCCGGCGACCAGCACGCCACGCTCGGCGCAATGCAGCGCGGCGTGCTCCGGCGAGTGGCCGAATCCGGCGATCACGCGGAAGCGGGCGTCGCCCAGGTCTATTACGTCACCGTCGACGATCCGCGCGAACGTGGGCGGAAGTTCCGGCACGCCGCGACGGTAGGCGACGCCGCGCGCAGCCAACTCCTGCGCATGCGCGTCGCCCATGCCGTGCGCGCGCAGGAAGCGATCGAACGCCGCGACCGACAGCGTGCCTTCGTCGCGCCACACCGCGTGCGCGTGCAGGAACTCGGCATGCGTCATCGTCACCTGCACACCGAAGCGCTCGCTCATCCACTGCGCATTGCCGATGTGGTCGGGATGGAAAGGCGTGACGACGATCTTCGCCAGCGGGCGCCCGCCGAGCGTCTGCGCGAAATGCCGCTGCCACGCGGCGCGCGTGGCGTCGTCGCCATACCCGCAGTCGACAGCGGCGACCCGGTCGCCGCTGTCGCACAGCCACAGGTTGATGTGATCGAGTGCGAAGGGGAGCGCCATCCGCAGCCACGTGATGCCGGGCGCGACGCGCATCGAATCGCCGACCGGCGGCGCGGCGGCGAACG
>DATCFA010000344.1:0-11031 GCA_036509805.1 Casimicrobiaceae bacterium | reverse complement strand
CATCGAAGCCGGCGACGTGATTGCCAAGGTCGACGGGCGCGACGTGCGCTCGAGCGCCGACCTGCCGCGGATCATCAGCGCCGTGCGGCCTGGCACGAAGATCACGATCAGCGTGCTGCGCCGCAATGTGCCGAAGGACTTTGCCGTCACCGTCAGCGAGCTGAAGGACGACAGCGACGCGCCTGAGAAGCGTTCCGGCGGCCCGTCGCCGAAAGACAAGGCGAAGCCCAACCGGATGGGCCTGGTGCTGGAGGACCTGACCGACGACCAGAAGAAGGAGCTCGGCATCAAGAACGGTGTCGGTGTCGACTCACTGGCGGGCGATGTGCGCGCCAACGTGCAGCCAGGCGACGTGATCCTCGCGGTCATCAGCCGCGGCACGCCGACCGAAGCGAAGAGCGCCGCGCAGTTGAACGACCTGTTCGCCAAGCTCGTCAAGACCGCACCGGTCACGCTGCAGTTGAAGCGCGGCGACAACCAGTTCTTCGCGACGCTGCGACCGCGGGCGCCGGATAGCGAGTGAGCGTCGACGCCGCCGCCTTGTCGCGGCGCGCGCCGCAGCGCCGGCTGACGCTGCTGGTGCGCGCTTATTGCCACCTGTGCGACGAAATGCGCGCGGCGCTGTCGCCGCTGATCGCCAGGCGTGGCATCGAGCTGGTCGAGCTGGACGTCGATGACGACCCGCGGCTCGCCGAGCGTTATGGCGAGCTGGTGCCGGTGTTGTTGGCCGGCGACGCCGAAAGCGGACGCGAGCTGTGCCACTACGTGCTCGACCCGCAACGCGTGCGCGACGCGCTGTGAGCCGGCCGTCGCTCGCCAAAAGTGCGGAAATACGCTAAAATTCAACGAGTTTAGCGAGCCTTCCGGTGCGAGACCGGGAAGGCTGGTCGCACACCACCCCGTAACCCGAGGGCGCCGCAGGTGCCCTTTTTTGTTCGCTTTCGTTTGTCCGCCTTCGAATCGCATCGCTTTGGCACGCCCGTGAAGCACATACGCAATTTCTCGATCATCGCGCACATCGACCACGGCAAGTCGACGCTCGCCGACCGCTTCATCCAGCGTTGCGGTGGCCTGGCTGCGCGCGAGATGAGCGAGCAGGTGCTCGACTCGATGGACCTCGAGCGCGAGCGCGGCATCACCATCAAGGCGCAGACCGCCGCGCTCGAGTACGTCGCGCGCGACGGACAGCGCTACAACCTCAACATGATCGACACGCCCGGCCACGTCGACTTCGCGTACGAAGTGTCGCGCTCGCTCGCGGCATGCGAGGGCGCGCTGCTGGTGGTCGACGCGTCGCAGGGCGTCGAGGCGCAGACGGTCGCCAACTGCTACACGGCGATCGAGCTCGGCGTCGAAGTGCTGCCTGTGCTGAACAAGATCGACCTGCCGTCGGCCGAGCCCGAACGGGTGATCGATGAAATCGAGGACATCATCGGCATCGACGCCACCGACGCCGTGCGCGCGAGTGCGAAGAACGGCGTGGGCATCGAGGACATCCTGGAATCGGTGATCGCGCGCGTGCCGCCGCCGAAGGGCGACCCTGCCGCGCCGTTGACCGCATTGATCATCGACTCGTGGTTCGACAACTATGTCGGCGTCGTGATGCTGGTGCGCGTCGTCGACGGCATCCTGAAGCCGCGCGACCGGATCCTGCTGATGGCGGGCGGTTCGACGCACAGTTGCGAGCAGGTGGGGGTGTTCACGCCCAAGTCGTTGGCGCGCGACGCGCTTGGCGCCGGCGAAGTGGGGTTCATCATTGCGGGCATCAAGGAAATCGACGCCGCCAAGGTCGGCGACACGGTGACGCTCGCGACACGGCCGGCGACGGCGCCGCTGCCCGGCTTCAAGGAAGTGAAGCCGCAAGTGTTCGCGGGGCTCTACCCGGTGGAGTCGAACCAGTACGAATCGTTGCGCGATGCACTCGACAAGCTGAAGCTCAACGACGCGTCGCTGCACTACGAGCCCGAGGTGTCGCAGGCGCTGGGCTTCGGCTTCCGTTGCGGCTTTCTGGGACTGCTGCACATGGACATCGTGCAGGAGCGACTCGAGCGCGAGTACGACATGGAGCTGATCACCACGGCGCCGACGGTCGTCTACCAGATCCTGATGCGCGACGGCACGGTGCTCGAGATCGAGAATCCGTCGAAGCTGCCGGACCTCTCGCGCGTCGAGGAGATCCGCGAGCCGATCATCACGGCGACGATCCTGATGCCGCAGGAGTACGTGGGCCCGGTGATCACGCTGTGCACCGAGAAGCGCGGCGCGCAGAAGAACATGCAATACCTCGGCCGCCAGGTGATGCTGACCTACGAATTGCCGATGGCCGAGGTGGTGATGGACTTCTTCGACAAGCTGAAGTCGGTGTCGCGCGGCTACGCGTCGCTCGACTACGAGTTCAGGGAGTTTCGCGCGGCCGACGTGGTCAAGCTCGACATCCTGATCAACGGCGAGCGCGTCGACGCGCTGTCGGTTATGGTGCACCGTTCGGTGTCGATGTACCGCGGGCGCGAGGTCGCCGCCAAGATGCGCTCGCTGATCCCGCGGCAGATGTTCGACGTCGCCGTGCAGGCGTCGATCGGCGCCAACATCATCGCGCGCGAGACCATCAAGGCGATGCGCAAGAACGTGCTCGCCAAATGCTACGGCGGCGACATCAGCCGCAAGAAGAAGCTGCTGGAAAAGCAGAAGGCCGGCAAGAAGCGGATGAAGGCCGTGGGCAGCGTCGAGATTCCCCAGGAAGCGTTCCTTGCGATCCTGCAAGTCGGCGACAAATGACCCGTGCGACGATGAACCGCCGGATCGGTGGCGCGAGTGGCGGCATGCACGCGCCGCTCGCATGAGACAATTCGCGCGGCCGCCTCTTCCTTTCGCCCCCACGCATTCATGAACTTCGCGCTGATCCTGTTCCTGTTGTCCGTCGTCACCGGCATCGCCTGGGCCATCGACCGGCTGGCGATGCGTCCGCGACGCATCGCGGCTGCCAACGCCGCGCTCGCCGCGTTCGACACGCGGATTGTCAGCGAGCGACGCGGCGACGCCGGCGTCGCAGCCGAGCGTGCGTCATTGCAGGAGCGCCTGTCGGCGCCGCCGGCCTGGGTCGAGTACACGGCAAGCTTCTTCCCGGTGCTGCTCGCCGTGTTTGTGCTGCGCAGCTTCGTCGCCGAGCCCTTCAAAATCCCGTCGTCGTCGATGCGCCCGACGCTCGAAGTCGGCGACTTCATCCTCGTCAACAAGTTCATCTACGGCATCCGGCTGCCGATCATCGAGAAGAAGATCATCCCGATCGGCACGCCGCAGCACGGCGACGTCGTCGTGTTCCGCTACCCGGGCGATCCGTCCGTCGACTACATCAAGCGGGTGGTCGGGCTGCCGGGGGACGTCGTCGTGTACCACGACAAGCACCTGACGGTGAACGGCAAACCGCTGGCGCAAGCCGACGACGGCACCTACGGCTGGCTGGAAGGACTGCGTTTCGAGGAAACGCAGAAGGTGCTGGAGACGGCCGACGCGGGCGGCGTTCCGCGCACGTACACAATCGCCGAGAACACGCTGGCGCCAGCCGTGCGAATGAGCGGTCTGCGCGACTTTCCCGGGCGTGAGAATTGCGAATACAATGAGCGCGGCTTCACCTGCCGGGTGCCGGCGGGCAACTACTTCATGATGGGCGACAACCGTGACTACAGCGACGACAGCCGCTACTGGGGCTTCGTTCCGGACGAGAACCTGCGAGGACGCGCCTTCTTCATCTGGTTCAACTGGGACGACATCGTGAATGCGACATTCACACGCGTCGGCCATGCCATCCACTAGGGGATCCTTCATGCGAATGCGCGACGCACAGTCGGGACTCACGCTGATCGGCTTCCTGTTCGTCGCCGCGGTGATCGTCGTGATCGCGCTGGTCGGTTTCCGCATCCTGCCGTCGTACATCGAATACTTCGCGGTGAAGAAGGCGGTCGCGGGTGCGCTCGACGATGCCGTCGATGGCCAGCCGGCGACGGTGCGCCACTTCTTCGAGCGCCGCGTCGGCGCCGAATACATCGACTCGATCGACTGGCGCAACCTCGAGGTCACCAAGCAGAACAACCAGATCGTCGGCAGCATTTCGTGGGAGAAGCGGATGCCGCTCGTCTACAACGTCAGCCTGCTGCTCGACTTCGAGGTGACCGAGGCCCGGTGACGGACCAAGGTCCCGCTTTGCCGCCGCACGACGACGCACTGTCGGCAAGGCTCGGCTACACAT
Organism: Casimicrobiaceae bacterium; assembly: GCA_036509805.1. Taxonomy (GTDB): domain Bacteria; phylum Pseudomonadota; class Gammaproteobacteria; order Burkholderiales; family Casimicrobiaceae; genus VBCG01. The sequence goes on along the minus strand of DATCFA010000344.1, from coordinate 6,788 downwards.
TCGCCACGCCGGCGCTGCTGGCGCAGGCGCTCACGCACCGCAGCCACGGCGCGCAGCACAACGAACGCTTCGAGTTCATCGGCGACGCCGTGCTCAACTGCGTCGTCGCCGCTGCGCTGTTCGCGCGCTTTCCACGCATGCCCGAAGGCGAGCTTTCGCGCGCGCGCGCGGGCCTGGTCAACCGCGACATGCTCGCGCGTATCGCGCAGGGCCTCGACCTGGGCCACCACTTGGTACTCGGCGAAGGCGAACAGCGCAGCGGCGGCGCGCGCCGCCCGTCGATCATCGCCGATGCGCTGGAAGCGATATTCGGCGCCGTGTTCCTCGACCGCGGTTACGATGCAGCGCGCGCGGTGATCCTCGAGGTCTACGGCGCAATTCTCGACGACCCTTCGGGCGCGGTGCTGGCAAAGGACCCGAAAACGTCGTTGCAGGAGTGGCTGCAGGCGCGGCGGATGCCGGTACCCGACTACGCCGTCGTCGCCACGGCCGGCGAAGCGCATGCGCAGACGTTCGCCGTCGAATGCCGGATCGCCCCGATGTCGATCGTCGCGCGCGGCGAAGGCAGCAGCCGGCGCGCGGCCGAGCAGGCCGCCGCGCAACACGCGCTTGCGCAGGTGGCGGACGCTACGCGATGACCGCTGCCGCCGGCGCGCCATTTCGCTGCGGTCTCGTGGCGGTCGTCGGGCGGCCGAGCGTCGGCAAGTCGACGCTCGTCAATCGTCTGGTCGGCCACAAGATCAGCATCACGTCGAAGAAGCCGCAGACGACGCGCCACCGGATCATGGGTGTGCTGACCGAGGCGGAAAGGCAATTCATTTTCGTCGACACGCCCGGCTTCCAGACCAAGCACGGGGGCCGGCTCAACGAGCGGATGAACCGCACGGTGATTGCGAGCCTCGCCGACGTCGACGCCGTCGTGCTGGTGGTCGATGCGGCGAAACTCACGCCGGCCGACCGCGATGTCGTCGCACGAATCCCCGCCGGCTGCAGCGTCGTCGTCGCCGTCAACAAGGTCGACGAGCTCGTCGACAAGCGCGCGCTGCTGCCGCGGATCGCGGAACTCGCATCGTGGCGCGACTTCACCGCGCTGGTGCCGGTGTCGGCCGAAAAAGGCACGGCGATCGACGAATTGAAGGACACGATCGCCGCGGCGCTGCCCGAAGCGCCTGCGCTCTACGACGCCGACACGCTGACCGATCGCGACGAGCGCTTCCTGGCCGCGGAGATGATCCGCGAAAAAATCTTTCGCCTGCTGGGCGACGAGGTTCCGTATTCGACGACGGTGATGCTCGAGCAGTTCGTTCAGGAGCCGAAGCTGCGGCGGATCAGCGCGGTCGTGCTGTGCGACAAGCCCGGCCAGCGCGCGATCCTCGTGGGTCAGGGCGGCGCGACGATGAAGGCCATTGCGACGCAGGCGCGCCGCGACATGGAGGCACTGTTCGGCGGCAAGGTGTTCCTCGAGGTGTTCGTCCGCGTGCGCAAGAACTGGGCGGCGACCGACGCGTCGCTTTCGAAACTGGGATACGAGTGAAGGCCGCCGGCGACCACCACGGCCAGCGCGTTCCGCTCGCACGCGTCGACGTCATCGCGCACAGTGTCCCACCACGCGGCGCCGGCGTGGACCGCGCGCAGGCGCGGCGTATCCTCGGCTACGACGACGACACGATCCTGCTGTCGCTGTTCGGCTTCGTGTCGGCCCATAAGGGCGTCGACAGCGCGCTCGAGGCGCTCGATCGGCTGCCGCACAACTACCGGCTCGCGGTCGTGGGCGGGCGGCACCCGGCCTCCAGGGACGATCCGAGCTTCGACAACGCGCTGGCGGCACTGCGCTACACGCAGCGTGCGCGGGTGACCGGCTGGGTCGATCTGCAAACGCTCGAGCTCTACCACGCGGCCACCGACATCTGCATCGCGCCGTATCGCGAGGCGGGACTGTTGGCGTCGGGGGCGATCACCTGGGCACTGTGCTCGGGCAAGCCGACGATCGCGACGCGCATCGCCGCGTTCGTCGAGCTCGCGCATGTCGCCCACTGCCTTTACCTCGTCGCGGAGGATTCACCCGACGAGCTCGCCTTCGCCGCGCAGGCCATCGTCGCGCAGCCCGAACTGAGCGCGGAGTTGACGCGATCGGCGGCCGAGTATTGCCGCGACAATAGCTGGGAGCGCGCCGCGGCGCGCCATCTCGACGTCTACCGCCGCCACCTGCGCAAGCGTCTCGCGGCGTCATCTGCCGGGCGGCGCGGCGGTGCGGTGCTGTGAGCGCATGACCGCGTATCTCAATCGGCTGTGGCAGCTGCGCTGGTTCCTGCAGGCGATGGCCGTCAACGACCTGCGCCGGCGCTTTCACCGCAGCTGGGTGGGCGTGTTCTACCTCGTCATCGCGCCGCTGGCGTTCGCGCTGGTGCTGGGCTATGTTTTCAGTCGCATCTTCGGCCGCGGCTTCATCGACTACGTGCCGTTCGTGCTGTCGGGGATCCTGGTGTGGGAGATGGTCACCGGTGCCTGCACGCAGGGCGCGCACGCGATCGTCGGCGCCGAAGGCTACATCCGCCACTACGCGCTGCCGTTCGCGCTCTATCCGTTGCGCACTGCGATCGCCGTGTTCCTGCAGTCGTTGTTCGCACTGGGCGTGCTGGTTGCCTGGATGCTGGTGCTGCGTCCGCACGTGGTGAACGTCGCGTGGCTGTCGTTGCTGGCGACGCTGCCGCTGCTGTTCGTGACCACCGTGGCGCTCGCCGTGCTGTTCGCCGTCGCCAACACGCTGTCGCGCGATGTCGCGCATTTTGCGACGATCGCGTTTCCGGCGTTCTGGATGATTTCCCCGATCACGATCCCACCCGACGCGTACCGCAACGCAGGCGCCGGCTGGCTGGTCGACGCCAATCCGGTCTTTCATCTCGCCGAGCTCATCCGCGCACCGCTGCTCGCAGGCACGTGGCCGCCGCTGCACAGCGTGATGATTGCAGGCATCACCGCCTGCGTCGTCGTCGCCGCGGCGCTGTGCACGGTCGCCGCCACCGGCCCGCGCCTCGTGTACCGGCTGTAGCCGGCAGCCGCGACTCCTTGCATGCCCGCCGCCACGACCACGGCAGCCCGCGTCGACGACGAGCCGGCGTTCGTGCTGCATACCTACCCTTACCGCGAAACCAGCGTGATCGTCGAGGCGTGGACGGCCAATCACGGGCGCGTCGCGCTGATCGCGCGCGGCGCCAAGCGCGGGCGCTCGGAACTGCGCGGCACGCTGCAGGCGTTCCAGCCGCTGTCGCTCGGCTGGATGGGCACGCGCGAGCTGAAGACGCTGACGCGCGCGGAATGGCTGGGCGGCATGCCGCTGCCGGCCGGTAGCGGCCTCCTATGCGCGTTCTACCTGAACGAGCTGCTGCTCAAGCTGCTCGCGCGCGAGGACCCGCACCCGGCGCTCTACGCCGACTATGCGGCGGCGCTCGAGTCGCTCGCCGCAGGCGCCGAGCAGGCGCCGCTGTTGCGCCGCTTCGAAGTCGCGCTGATGGCGGCCATCGGCTATGCGCTCAACCTGACGCACGATGTCGACAGCGGCGCGCCTATCGACGCGGGCACGCGTTACTATTTCGCCATCGAGCGCGGTGCGTCGAGGCAGCAAGGGCGCCGCGACGTGCCGGGGCTCGCCGTGCAGGGCGCGACGCTGCTGGCGCTCGCGGCCGCCGACTATCCTGACGCCGCCGCTGCCGCCGAAGCCAAGCGGCTGATGCGCAGCGTACTCGATCACCATCTCGAGACGCGGCGGCTGTTCAGCCGGCGCATTGTGATGGACCTTGCGGCGATGGACGGACAGGAAGAGCCATGATCGAACTCGGCGTCAACATCGACCACGTCGCGACACTGCGCGAGGCGCGGCGCACCTACGAGCCCGATCCGGTGTGGGCGGCCGTCGAGGCGCACCTGGGCGGTGCCGACGGCATCACCGTCCACCTGCGCGAGGACCGCCGGCACATCCACGACGACGACGTTCGCCGACTGCGCGACCTCGTGCACATCAAGCTCAACCTCGAGATGGCGCCGACGCCGGCGATGCTCGACATCGCCTGCGCGGTCAAGCCCGAGATGGCGATGCTGGTGCCCGAAGGCCGCGAGGAGGTCACCACCGAGGGCGGGCTCGACGTCGCAGCGCTTGCGCAGGACCTGGCCCCGGCGGTGCGGCGGCTCAACGAAGCCGGCATCATGGTCAGCGTGTTCATCGATGCCGAGGCGCGCCAGGTCGACGCCGCAGCGCGCATCGGTGCCGCCGTCTGCGAGCTGCACACGGGGCCGTACGCGCACGCGTTCCATGCGCGCGGCCGCGATGCGGCGTCGCCCGCGGTGATTGCCGAGCTCGAGCGGCTGCGCGCAGCAGGTGCTGCGATTATCGCCGCGGGAATGCGCTTCAACGCCGGGCACGCGCTCAACTATTTCAACGTGCAGCCGGTGGCGGCGTTGCCCGGCGTGCGCGAGCTTCACATCGGTCATGCGATCGTGTCGCGCGCCGTGTTCATCGGCTTGCGTGCCGCCGTCAGCGAAATGAAGGCGCTGCTGCGCGAAGGCGCGCGCCGGTGACGGTGACCGTCTGCGTGGCGCGCGGCGCCGTCGTCGTCGATGTTCCGGGCCTCGAGCTCACGCAGGAAGACCGCGAACGGCTGTGCCATCCGGCGGTCGGCGGCGTCATTCTTTTCGCCCGCAACTATGCGTCACCCGTGCAGCTCGCCGCGTTGTGCGCCGGGATTCATGCGCTGCGCTCACCGACGCTCGTCGTTTGCGTCGATCACGAGGGCGGGCGTGTGCAACGTTTCCGTGACGGCTTCACCTGCGTGCCGCCGATGCGCGAGCTCGGTCGCCGCTGGGATGTGGATGTCGCCGCGGCCGCCGCCGAGGCCGTGCGCTGGGGGTGGACGATCGCCAGCGAGCTGCGTGCGCAGGGCGTCGACCTGAGCTTCACGCCGGTGCTGGATGTCGACTTCGGGCACAGCAGTGTCATCGGCGATCGCGCGCTGCATCGCAATCCGAACGCCATCGCGGCCCTCGCCAAGGCGCTGATCGACGGACTGCACGCGGGTGGCATGGCCAGCGTCGGCAAGCACTTTCCGGGGCACGGGTTCGTGGCCGCCGACTCGCACACCGCGCTGCCGGTCGACGAGCGGCCGCTCGAGGCGCTGGCGGCAGCCGACCTGGTGCCGTTCGCCGTACTCGCACAACACGGCCTCGATGCGGTGATGCCCGCGCATGTCGTCTATTCGGCCATCGATCCGCAGCCCGCAGGTTTTTCGCCGTTCTGGCTGCGCGAAACGTTGCGCGAACGCTACGGATTCGACGGGATGATTTTCAGCGACGACCTGACGATGGCCGGCGCGCACGCGGCAGGCGACATCGCCGAACGCGCGGGTGCTGCGAACGCCGCCGGTTGCGACGTCGTGCTGGTGTGCAACGATTTGCCGCGCGCCGATCGCCTGCTCGACACGTGGCCATCGTTGCCCAACCCGCGGCTGGCCGCGCGCTGGCGGGCCATGCAAGGGCGCGCGAGCGCGCGCTGCCCAGGCTAGCGCAACCGCGCGGCCGCGCTCAACGCGGGTGCGGCCAGCGCCCGCCGATCTGGCGGGTGATTTCCTCGGCCTTGTGCGCGACCACCGGGCCCAATTCGCGGATGCGCGCATCGGGCAGTCGCGACAATGGCCCGGCAACCGAGATCGCACCGAGCATCTCGGCGTGCTCGTCGTAGATCGGCGACGCGACGCAGCGTATGCCGATCGCGTGCTCCTCGTCGTCGAACGACCAGCCGCGCTGGCGGACCACGCGCACGTCAGCCCACAACGCTTCCGGCGACGTGATCGTATGTTCGGTGATTCGCGGCAAGCCCTGTACCTTGAGGATCGCGGCGATCTGTGCGTCGGGCAGCGCCGCGAACATCGCCTTGCCGACACCCGAGGCGTGCAGCGGCGCGCGTCCGCCGAGCTTGACGATCGTGCGCATCATCTCGTGGCACTGGACCTGGTCGACAAACACCGCGGTGCTGCCGTCGAGCGTCGCCAGGTTGGCGGTTTCGCCCGATTGCTCCATCAGCTCGCGCACGTAGCGGTGGCTTTGGGCGATCCATTCGCGGCTTGCGAGGAAGCTCGAGCCGACGATGAACGCCGCCAACCCGACGTGCCACAGGCCCTGGCCCGCGCCCTGGTGCACGTGGCCGCTGCGCTCGAGGGTGGCCAGCAGCCGGTGTACGGTCGACGGCGGCAGTTGCGTGCGCTGGGCGATGTCGGTCAGCGTGAGCCCATGCTCGCCGCGTGCGAGGCAATCGAGGATTGACAGCCCGCGCGTCAGGCTCTGCACCTGCGCCTTGGCGGCGGGAGGATTGGCCGGCGCGCGGCCACGCCGTGGTGGAGGAGGAGGAGTCGGGCGCGAATTCATCCAGAGCAGTGCTGCAAAACCCGATGAAACCACAGCGGCGCCGACGCGTCCATGTTCGCCGGCGCGATGCGTGCGCCGACGCGCGTGCCACCGACGTCGAATTCGAGCCGCGCGCGCATCAGCGCGTCGTCGTCGCCGGCCGCGGCACCGCGTACATAGGCGAACGCGACCGCGCAGCCGTAACGGCGGCTGTAGCCGGCGGACGTCACCTCGCCGGCGGGCTCACCATCGACCAGCACAGGCTCGCCGCCCCACAGATAGTCTGCAGGATCGGTGGCGTGCAGGTGCAGCAGCCGCTTGGCCGGCGGCAGCTCGCGCGTGCGCAGCAGCGCGTCACGGCCGATGAACGCGCCCGGCTTGTCCAGCGCCACCGCGTA